>JAKBAP010000013.1 GCA_021808995.1 Planctomycetota bacterium
ATGTTGCCCGGCGGATATGATCCGTACGGGCGACTGCTGGTGGATTTCATCCGCGATGTGCGCAAGGATCTGTCAGCGCCAAAGCTGCCCTTCGTGGTCGGAGTCATGGGGATCGATGGCGTGAATGTCGGTCCCCCCCAGTTATACTTTCGCCAGGCGCAGGCCGCGCCGGCGTCGCTCCCGGAGTTCAAGGGCAACGTGGTCGCCGTGCAAACCGCGCCCTACTGGGACGACGATCTGGCCACGCTGCATGAGAGGTTGGAGAAACTCAACCACAGGATGGAGCGGGAGGCGAAGGAGCATCCAGCCCTGAGCGCGGGAGCGAAAGCGATCGCGCGTGAAAAGGCCATCGCGGAGCACTTCACGCCTGAGGAACTGAAACGCCTGAAGGGCGTTTCCAACGGGGGGTATCATTATCTCGGCGCGGCCAAGATCCTGGCACCGATCGGCGTGGCGATGGCGACCGCGATGAAGCAGCTCCTCGAGACGAAGCCCCCCGATCCGTAAGTCTTGACACGTCGCCCAGGAGTCCAGGCGACCCCTCTGGCGAGAACGCCTGGACCACCGTCGAACGGGGTAATGCCCCGCTTTTTGTAGCCTGGATCGTCGATTAGCCGATTGCCGTCGTGACTTTTCGCGGCGAATCCCTCTACCCTCACAGGATGTCGTCGAATGTTGAATGGCAGGTATCGCCCTTGGTTCGCGATGGGCCTCACGCTCTTGGTCCTTTGGTGTCCAGTCGCCATCAACGCGGATGATGGGCCCGCTCGGCGGACGGAGATGGCGGGCTACCTGATCGTTCCGCACGACAAGGTGCCCGAGACGTATGACGCTGGATTTTCCATGTATGTGGCTGCCTGGCCGCTCTTACGGAATTATCCGGGGCAGGAGTTCCAGAGCGGATTGTTTGGAACGTGGATGTTTGCCCAGTACGAAGGTCAGCCGCCGAAGGATCACTACTCGGATATTGAGGGGGGGCTCGGTTGGTGGCGTGACACGCGGTTCGCCACCGAAACTCCGAAGTTCATCATGGGCGGTGTCGCCCTGAACTTCAGCGAATGGGCGAACGGGCCAGGCGCCGGCAAGGGCCGTGACTGGAACAAGCCCGCCGGGCATTACGCCGTGGCTCAGCTTAGCCCGTGGGTGCTTTGGCCCCCAGACGGACTGAACCTCAAGCAGGGCACGCGCGGGGAGCTCTTCGGGTACGGCTACTTGCCGTTGCCGCTCACGTCGGCCAAGCCGACCACCGCCGGGAAGACGGTTCCGACCGGGAACCACTGCTGGACCTTGTTCCTCAATACTGGCAACTTCAAGGGGCCGGTGGCCTTCTTCACGCCCTATTTCTGGTCGCGGCCCTCGGTCGAGAACCCACGCCTGAGCGGCCTGTTTCTCGACACCCGACCGTCCAATCCCAACAAGGCGCTGCAGATGGAGACGCAACATATTCCAGCCTATGTCTCCAAGGACGCGAAGGGAGACACCTACGCCCGGGTCGCCCCCACCTTGTTCCCAGGGAAACCAGACGGGGATTCCGTGCTGGTGCATCGCATCACCGCATACAGCAAGGCCGCGCTCTGGGACGGCGTCAAAGCGTGGTTTGACGGTGGGCCGGCGGTTTCAGGGCTGATCGACCCCAAGGCCGCCAGCGTCCATCGCTTTCACGGACAAGGGGGTGCCACCTGGCGAATTGATCCTTCCGACACCGCCCGAGACAAGAAGGTGCCGCTTGCCTGGAGTTCGTTCGCCAGACCGGTCGCGCTCGATGACGCCACGTACGGCTACCGGTGGACCAGGGACTGGGTGGGGAAAACCGACGCGAAGGCTGGGTCGCTCATCACCCTCCCGGAGTTCTACCGCTTGGCGAGGGATCGCGGGGGCAAGGACCAGTGGGTCGTGGTGAATCCCAAGGATGTGCCCGCCGAGACCGGCCTGGCCAGGGCAACGTTCCCTCGGTGGCGAGGCGCGGCGTCCGAGCCCTATGTGACTCCCGACGACGCGGACAGTTGCTGGAGGAAGCCGGGGCCGGCCGCGGGACCGTTCCAGGCCAAACTCGGAGACGGCAGCGTGGTGACCTATTCCTGGTATCGGTTCGCCGACCAGCCCGCCATGCTGAACGCCGATCTGAGCGATGCCGAGCGTGAGACCCTCCAGAAACGCGTGGAGATGCTCCACCGGAAATGGACCAAGGACCGCGAGTATCTTCCCGCCCCGACAGTCGGCAAGCTCGCGGACCTCGACCCCGCGGTCATCGTCTCTCCGCCGACGGGGCTGGAAGTCGGCTATGTTCCCATCGCCACGCGGCAGGCCGCGCCCGAGTAGGCGATCGCGATTCGAACGCCGAGGCTGGCGCGTGGGCTAGGCGGGAGGCGCGGCGTTCACGACTTCGGCTCGTGGCCGCCCGCGTCGGAATCACTCGCGCATGCCCAGGTGTCGGTTTTGGCTGGTCGGTACGCGTGGGTGATGGGGAGCGACAAAGGATTCTTGCATTCGGTCGGCGCGGGAGGCTCCTGGCGTGTCGGTCCGCGACGACTCGAAGGATCGAGCGGCCTTCCCTTGACGGACTCGGACCGCTCGCGTGACCTCGGACTCACGTCCGTGGTCACGTTTCGCGTCGACGTGGAGCATTCGGGGCGTCACGTCCCGACGTTCGCTGGACAATGCGCTCGCCGAGGCTCGTTCGGCGAATGCCTGGTCGCCGCTTCGCGGCATGAGGTTCAATCACGACTTTCAACGAACCGCCAGAATCCGTTGGCGCGCCCCGGCGATGAGTCCGAGTTGAGATTTTGGACCGGGTTGCTGATTCCTGAGGCTCGCTCGGTTATCCTGTGGCTACATCAAACGGAAACGGGAGAATTGGACGATGCGACGTTTTCTGGGCTGGATGGTGCTGGCGGGGTTGATCTTGGCGGGACCGGCGGCCTCGTGGGTTTTGGCTCAGGCCAAGCCCGCGGTGCCGATCAAGGGCGAGGAGAGGTTCAAGAAGATGGACTTTGGAAAGACCAAAGAGGGCGTGGCCGTCGACGAGTACACCCTCACGAACGGCAAGATGACGGCCAAGGTGATCACCTATGGCGCGATCCTCCGCGAGTTGATCGTCCCCGATCGCTCGGGGAAGCCGGGGGATGTCGTGCTGGGCTTTGACACGCTCGAGGGTTACCTGGCCGGCCATCCGTATTTTGGCGCGACCACGGGGCGGGTCGCCAACCGGATCGCGAAGGGGAAATTCACGCTGGATGGCGTGGACTACAAGCTCGCGGTGAATAACGGTCCCAACTCGCTTCACGGCGGGCTGAAGGGGTTTGACAAGGTCGTGTGGAAGGCCGAAAACGTCTCGGGATCGAAGGGCGCGGCCGTCAAGCTGAGCTACGTCAGCAAGGATGGCGAGGAAGGGTATCCTGGCAACCTCACGGTGAGTGTCACGTATACCGTCACCCCCGAAAACGAGCTCAAGATCGATTACACGGCCACGACCGACAAGGCCACGCCGGTGAACCTCACCAACCATTCCTATTTCAACCTCGCGGGCGGGGGGTCGATCCTGGGCCATGAGCTCATGCTTGACTCGGAGCTTTACACGCCTGTCGACGCCGATCTGATTCCCACGGGCGGGGTCGACTCGGTCTCGGGGACCCCGCTTGATTTTACCCGCTCGACCCCGATTGGGGCGCGGCTGGGCGAGCTCAAGGGAGAGCCCAAGGGATACGATCACAATTTCGTGCTCCGGGGCGCTCCCGGGGTGCTCAAGCCCGCCGCCACGGTTCGCGATTCGGCCAGTGGCCGTGTGCTCGAGATGTTCACGACCGAGCCGGCCGTCCAGCTTTACACCGCCAATTTTCTTGACGGCAAGCTCAAGGGCAAGGGGGGCGTCGTCTACCAGCCCCACCAGGCGTTTTGCCTGGAGGCCCAGCACTATCCCGACTCCGTCCATCACGACCAATTCCCGTCGACCATTCTGCGCCCGGGCTCGACCTATACCCAGACCACGATTTACAAGTTCTCGGCGAAGTGACCGAGGCGCTGTCTCTTGAGAAGGATCAGGCGATTCTCCGATGAAAGCCGTTGCCGTATTGCCCGGGAAGCCGAGCAGCGTCCATCTTCGCGACATTCCCTCCCCCTCGATCACCGACCAGCCGCACCCGCACGTCTGCCGGATTCCCGAGGGGCGTGGGGTCCTGGTCAAGGTCTTGCAGGTCGGTGTCGACGCGACCGACCGTGAAATCAACGAGGCCCTCTACGGGAACGCCCCCCCTGGCGGCGAACACCTGGTGATCGGGCACGAGTCGTTTGGCCAGGTTGTCGAGGTCGGGTCCCGCGTGGGCGAGGTCAAGCCGGGTGATTATGTGTCGTGCACCGTCCGCCGGCCCGGCGGGTCGCTCTTTGACCAGATCGGCCGCAATGACATCACGAGCGAGGAGGTTTATTACGAGCGCGGAATCAATCTCTGCCATGGTTATTTGACCGAGCATTTCGTCGACGACGCCGAATACATCGTCAAGGTCCCCCGCGATCTCAAGCATCTCGGCGTCCTGGCCGAGCCCGCCAGCGTCTGTGCCAAGGCCATCGAACAAGCCTTCCTGGCTCAGGAACGGCTGCAAGTTTGGCGGCCGCGGAGGGCCTATGTGCTGGGCGCGGGCCAGATCGGCCTTCTGGCCACGATGATGCTCTCGCTTCGGGGAATCGAGGTCCACACCATCGCGACCACCCCAGGCCCACATCGCAAGTCGGAAATCGTCGAGGCTTACGGGGCGACCTATGTCAGCTCGCGTCAGACCTCGCTCGCGGACCTCGCGCGGAAGGTCGGCAAGCCCGACTTGATTTTCGAGGCCACGGGCAACCCCGAGGTCTGTTTTCGAGCGATGGAGGTCCTCGCGCACAATGGGGCCCTGGTCTGGACCAGCATCACCGGCGGAAGCCACGATGTCACGCTCGATGGGGCGAGGATCAATCTCGAGTGGGTGCTGGGAAACAAACTGCTGGTCGCCAGCGTCAACGGCAATCGCCGGCATTTCGAGCTGGGCCTGCAAGCGCTTTCGCACGGTGAGCTCACGTATCCGGGAGTCACCGAGCGCATGCTCACCCATCCGGTCGCCGGGCTGGATCAGTACAAGGAAATGATGCGGCTCCTGGAACAGAAGGACGCACTCAAGGTCTACGTCGAGGTCGCCAGCTAAAAGGCTGGCCAAGTGGGGTTGATATGAGCAATAGCTTGACGATTCGCGATGATGCGTGCGGCTTGGATTTCCTGGCCTTGGGCGCGCTGGTAAATCGGCTCGATCCTGGCGTGATTCCGTTTCGCAAGGCTCGGAGCCTTGAGATTCATGTCTCGGGGGGCGAATACAACGTGGCGGCCAACCTGGCCGATTGCTTCGGCCACAAGACGGCGATCGCATCGGCCATGGTCGATTACCCGATCGGCGAATTGGTCCAGGCCAAGGTCCGCGAGATGGGGGTAAAGCCCTACTATAAATGGTTTGCTCACGATGGTGTCCGGGGTCCGAACCTGGCGACGGTCTACAGCGATCGAGGCCAGGGCGCGCGTCCGCCGGTGGTGTTTTACAATCGGTCGAACGAGGCGGCGGGGATGCTCAAGCCAGGAGATTTCGACTGGAGTGGGATCCTGGCTCAGGGGGTGCGCTGGTTCCATTCCGGCGGGATCTTCGCGTCGCTCTCGGAGTCGACCGCTCCGCTGATTCTCGAGGCCATGGACGCCGCCCGCGGGGCCGGGGCGGTGACCTCGTTCGACCTCAATTATCGGGCCAAGCTCTGGGCTTCCGCCGGCGGTGTCGAGCGCGGGCAGAGGGTGATCCGCTCGATCGCCGGCAAGCTCGATGCCCTAATCGGCAACGAGGAGGACCTTCAGCTCGGCCTGGGGATCACGGGGCCCGCGGTCGAATCGAAGTCCAAGCTCGATCCCGAGACGTTCTTTCAGTTGATCGACAAGGTCGTCGCGATGTTTCCCAATATCAAGATGGTTGGGACGACTCTTCGCGAGGTTCATTCGACGAATCGGCACTCATGGGCGGCGGTGCTCTGGCTTGAGGGCAAGCGCTACGTGAGCCCGACCATGGAACTGGACGTGATCGATCGGATCGGCGGAGGTGATGGCTTCGCGGCGGGGCTGATTCATGGGCTTCTCAGTGGCCGCTCGCCCGAGGAGGCGCTTCGCCTGGGCTGGGCTCATGGGGCGCTCCTGACCACCTTTCCCGGTGACGTCACGATGGCGCGAAAGCACGAGGTCGAGTCCCTGGCCAAGGGGGGCACGGCGCGGGTTCAGCGCTAGCCAACCGACACAGCGGAGGTTTTGCCCATGTTGACCAAAGAGGGCTGCGCCTCGCGCGGGCGGCGGCTGCTTTCCGCGCTCGCCGGGACTTGCGATTACGTGATCGTTGGCGATCCGGCCCATCTGATGTATTTCGCCGGTTATGCCCCGTCGCCCTTTGTCTTTCGCACGGTCGAATCGGCGGCCTTGCTCGTGATCGAGCCCGGTCGCTCGACCTTGATCGGCGACGACATGCTCGGTCCGTTTCTGGACGCGGCCCACGTCGACGAGATCGTCGCGCCGGCCTGGTACAACGGGAAAACGGCCGCTCCCTATCGGCGCGGGCTGATGGTCGAACGGACGGTCGAGCGACTGGCCGGGATCAAGGGCCATCGCGTGGGGGTCGAGCTCGCGGCGGTTCCCGCGGGGGTGATCGAGGGGCTCGGGGCAAGGCACCCTGGGCTCTCCCTGGTGGATGTCGGTCCAACCGTGCGCCGAATGCGGCGAGCGAAGGACGCGGACGAACTCGCCTTGATCCGGCGATCAATCAAGGCGGGCGAGGCGGCCCACGCGGCGGCGCTTCGCGAGGCGAAACCGGGGATGACCGAGCTCGACGCCTACCTGATCGTCCAGAGGGCCGCCCAGCAATCGCTGGGCGAGGCAGCCATCGTCTACGGTGATTTCATTTCGGGCCCACGAATCGCCACCGATCGCGGTGGGCCGCCGACCGATCGCGTGATCGAGCCTGGCGACTTGCTGTTGCTTGACTTTTCGGTCGTGGTCGACGGATACCGGGGCGATTTCACCAACACCTTCGCTGTCGGCGGCCCGCCCACCGAGCGGCAGCGGGAGCTCTTCGAGGCCTGTTCAAAGGCACTCGCGGCGGCCGAATCGGTCTTGCGCGCGGGCGCTCAGGCGAGATTGGTCGACCACGAAGTCCGTGGGAGCTTTCACGAGCGCGGACTGGACCTGTTTTTCACGACCCATTCGGGCCATGGGATCGGACTAGGCCATCCCGAGCCCCCCTATTTCGTCCCGGAGAGTGATGAAACTCTCATGGCCGGCGATGTCGTCGCCGTCGAGCCCGGGCTCTACATCCCCGGCGTGGGCGGGATGCGATTTGAGCGCAATTATTTGATCACCGAGACGGGTTTTGAATTGTTGTCGAATCACGCCGTCACGCTGGATCAAGGCTAAAGGGTTCGAGCGGGGCCTGGAGGCTTCCAATGGGCCGACTCGGCGCGATTGTGCTCAGGGGGGGCCTGAGCCGGCGGATGGGAAGGCCCAAGGACCGGCTGAGGCTTGGCGACGAGTCCCTGCTCGAGCGAGTCGCGAGGCAACTCAGCCGACTGACGGACCCGATCGTGGTCGTCTCGGCGATTGACCAGGATCCTCCCCTGCTCTCTTGCCCGGTGATCCTGGCCCATGACGCGGTGCCTGGCCAGGGTCCGCTCGAGGGGCTCGCCGCGGGTCTGCGCGCCCTTCCCGAGGATGTCGAGCTGGCCTACGCGACCTCGGTGGATGCGCCTTTCCTGGTGGCGGCGGTGATTGAGCGGCTCACGGATCGGCTGGGTGATCACGACCTGGCGATCCCTTTCGCTCGGGGTCGTTACCACCCGCTCTCGGCCGTTTATCGCGTGGCCACTTCCCTGCCCGCCGTCGAATCGTTGCTTGGAGCGGGCCGTTTTCGAATGTCCGCGGTCGTGGATTCGCTGCGAACCCGAGTGGTCGGCGAGGCCGAACTGCGCGTGCTCGACCCCGAGCTCGTCACGCTGCGAAACATCAATACGCCCGAGGACTACGCACTGGCGGCCCGGGAGCTTCCGAGTGTGCCCGACACGTTCTAGCGAGCAATCGGGGCGTGGGCGGCCACGACGGCTCTCGCGGTGCGCAGGCCGTCGACGGCCGCGCTGATGATTCCGCCCGCGTAGCCAGCCCCCTCGCCGCAGGGGTACAGGCCGGCCACCCCCGTGCTCTGGCGGGTGAGGGGGTCGCGGATCACGCGAACGGGCGCGCTCCCCCGTGATTCGGGTCCGGTGATGGTCGCGTCCTCGAGGAAGCGGCCGCCAAATCGGCGGTCGATCGTAGGGAGACCGGACTGGAGCGCCTCCATGATCTCAGCCGGGAGCACCCGCGCGAGCACGGCGGTCCGGGCTCCGCGGCGATGGCTCGTGGGGATCGATCCGGTGCTTGGTCGCCCGGCCAGGAGGTCGCGTGCCCACTGGATCGGCGCCAGGTATCCACGATCACCGGCGAGATACGACCTGCGCTCGGATTGCTGTTGATAATGGATACCGGCGAGGGGATGGGTGTTTCCGCCGGCGGTGGGGTCGATGGTGACGACAAGCCCACTATTGGCGAACGGTGAATCGTGGCGGCTTTCGCTCATGCCGTTGGTGCAGAAATAGCCGGGTTCGCTGACCGAGGCCATGACATAGCCCCCCGCGCACATGCAAAACGAGAACAGATCGCGCCCCCGGGCTCGGACCGAGACGCTGTAATCGGCCGCGCCCAGGGCTGGGTGGCCGTGGCTCGCGCCATGGCGGGCGAGATCGATGGCGGCCTGGGGCTGTTCGATTCGGATGCCAAACTGAAACGGTTTGGCCTCGATCGGGACATGCCTGCGCAAGAGCATTCCATAGACGTCGCGCGCGCTGTGGCCCACGGCGAGGATGGCCAGCTCGGCCCGCACGCGCCCGGACGAGGTGAGAAGGGCTGTCAGGCGGCCGTCGGTGATTTGGAGATCCTCGACGCGGCGGGAAAACTGGATCTCGCCCCCCATGGATTCGATCTTGCGTCTGAGGGTTCTGACGATGAGGGGGAGCCGATTCGAGCCCAGGTGGGGTCGATGCTCATAGCGAATCGACGGCTTGGCGTGGCAATCGGCGAGGATCTCGAGGATCTTGTCGACGTCTGGGCCCGCGCCACGGTAGGTGAGTTTTCCGTCGCTGAAGGTGCCCGCGCCCCCTTCGCCAAAGAGATAGTTGCTCTCGGGGTCGACGGGTCCCCCCTCCTCGAATTGGCGGACATCGGCGACCCGGTCCTTGACCGCGCGTCCGCGCTCGATGATCAGGGGCTGGTAACCGGCGAGGGCGAGGAAATAGCCCGCGAAGAGCCCCGCCGGCCCCGCGCCGATGATCACGGGGCGGTGCTCAAGGTGGACTGGCCCGGGGTCGGGCCATGCGAAGGGCTGGTCCTCGAACGGGGCGATCCGGCGGTCGGCGAGTGAGAGCACGCGCTTTTGATCGGCCTGCTCGAGCTCGACGGCGATCGCGTATTCGAAATGGACGTCGTCGTGACGGCGGGCGTCGATGCTCTTGCGAAGGATCCGGTAGCCCAGGATCGCGTCGGGGGCGACCTTGATGCGCGCGGCGGCCCTCGCGAGGAGCTCATCCTCGGGTTCGTCGAGATTCAGGCGTAGCTCGCTGATCTTGGTTGTCATGGATCTAGCGCGCCACCGGTCCAAAGCAAATGAGAGTGATGTCGTCGACCTGGATATGGCCGCTGGAATATTCTCGGAGATCTTGCAGGATCGCGCGTCCGACGACCTCGGCTCCTCCAGGTGTATCGGCGAGCCGCCTCGGCAGCCTGCGCCGGTCGCGCGAGTCGTAGAGTTCCTCGCGCAGGTTGCGGGCGTCGGTCACGCCGTCGCTGAAGACGGCCACGACGTCGCCTGGCTCGAGCGTGACCGAGGTTTGTTGATAGTCGGATTCGGCGACGATCCCCAGGGGGAAACCGGCGATCTCCTCGCCGATCTCATCGACGGTTCCATTCGCGCGGCGGACCAGCACCGGGAGGTGCCCCGCCGACGCGATGGTGAAGGTCCGGGCCTGGGGGTCGAGCACGCCCAGGCTCAGGGTGATGAATCGCTCCTCGATTCCAGCCGCGAAGAGGACACCGTTCAGCGCGTTGGCCGCGAGGGCGGGCGTCTCCTCGGTGAGGATTCGGAACCGGGTGTCGCCCGAGAATTTGGCCATCATGAGCGCGGCCGAGACCCCCTTTCCGGAGACGTCGCCAAGCGCGATCGCGAGCTTGCCGCCGGGCAAGGGGACAAAATCATAGTAGTCGCCGCCAACTTCGTAGGCGGGGTCGTAGTGGGCGAAAAACTCGAAGCCGGGAATCGCGGGGGTCGCCTGGGGTAGGAATCGCTTCTGGACTTGCTCGGCCAGCTTGAGGTCGCGGTTGATGCGCTCACGCTCGAGCAAGGATTCGTGCATCTGAGCGTTCTGAATCGAGATGGCGGCGAAACTGGCGACGGCGGCCAGGACATCCAGGTCTTCCTGGCCGAATTGCTTGCGATCACTGGTATCAAGCTGAAGAATGCCCAGGGCCTCTCGATCAGGGGCGAGCAAGGGGACGCACATCACCGAGCGGATCTTGAGATCGGCGATCGAGGCCGAGGTGGGGAGGTTTTTATCCTCGCCGGCGTCCTGGGAAAGGACGGCCTTCTTTTGACCCAGCACGTGGTTCACGATCGAGCGGCTGATGCTCATCGGGACCTCGTCGGCCGGGAGCGAAGCGCCAAACGACGAGCGACGAGCCCCCCGATAGCGAAACGCTTTCCGCACCAGCCGCTTGGTCTCCGGATCGACGAGCACCAGGAAAAGCCGCTCGGCCTGGGGAAAGAGCTGCATCAGCGAATCGAGGATCTTGGGCGCGACGGCGTCGATCTTGAGCTCGCTCGACAGGTCGCGCGTGATCTCGAGGATCGCCTTGAGCTTGACCTCGGGCCTGACCACGCTCGCCATCGCGATCGAGCGCGACGCGTCCAGGGTGTGCAGGCGCGGTTCGTCGAAATCGTCGCTCTCGGCGACGATCATGACGTCCGAGGGTTCCCGATCGCTGGAGGCACCCGGTAGTTTGAGATAAAACAAGAACTCCACATCGCAAATATTGATGCGATCACCGGGGGCGAGGTGGTGGTCGACCCCGGGGACGATCTTGGAGTTATTGACCTTGGTCTGGTTTCGGGAATTGAGGTCGGCGAGGTAGTACTCGTCCCCTTTTTTGTAGATCTCGGCGTGTCGTCGGCTCACTCCGTTGGGATCGAGGACGACGTGGCAAAACTCGGGGGACCGCCCGATGACCGAGCGGTCCTTGAGTTCGATCAGTTGGCCGACGGTGTTGCCGTTGGCTCGCTTCAAGAAGGCCATGAGGATCGACCCTCCAAAGGAACGACGCCGGCGATGGCCGGTCTCGCGGCGTGGGATGACCTGCTCTCGGAATCCGGGGGACTGGTCGGCGGTCGGGTCCGAGCCGCCTTTTTCGCGGGGGTCGGTCCCCGGAGCTCGATGCGGTAAAGTCGACGCAAGAGGATTCGCTGGAAGGCGAGGAGGGGTTCGCGCGCGATGGCGCGGGCACCCTGCCCGAGCGAATCGGAAAGGTCGACGCAGATTTCCAGTCCCAGACCAAGCAAGGTCGGGTCGAGGATGGCCTGCGCTTCGTCGCGAGTCACGTTTCGCAGCCCCTCGACCACCCCCTCGACGTCTCCCTTTCGGGATTTGATCGCGATACCGAGCATTTCGACGAGTTCCTGGTCGCGGCGTGGGGCGTCTTTCCAGGCTGAGAGCTCGGCCTCGAGCGCGGTCAGGGCAGGAAGGTCGTGTCGGCGATAATACATGCGAACGAGCTGGGTATACGCCTGGGAGACGATCTCGCGCGAGTGGCCGTAATAGCCTGGCACGGCGAGCCACGCGGCGGCCCAGTCCTCTCGAGGGGCGAGCAACTGGGCATGGCGGTATTGTTGCCGAGGACTCGCTTGCTTGGCGACCTTGGACCAGCCTGGCTCGAGCCAGAGACCGGGCATTCTTGACTCGGGAGTGGCGAGCGAATTCAGGTCGGGGACGCGGGCCGAGTATCCGCCAGCGCCCCCGATGACCAGGGAGACCGCGGACACGGCGACCGCCAGGGCCGCGTGGAATCGCGGCCCCGTCGCGGCCGTGGCCGGACGCTGGGCCAGGGCGACTCGATCACGCGAGGCGCTGGCCGTGGCCTGGGGCCCGGGCTCGGGACCGGCCCATTCGGTCCCACCCCCGTTGGTCGTCTCCGCGCCGGCGACGGAGTGCGTGGACGTGGGAAGCTGCTCCTTCAGCCGCCCCAGGTCGACCAGCATCTCGGCGGCTGACTGGTATCGGTCAGCGGGGGATTTGGCCAGCAGCTTGAGCACGATTCGGTCCAGTTCGGCCGGCAGGTCGGGACGCAATTCAAGCATGCGGCGAGGTGTTTCGCGAATATGCTTCAGCGCGATCGCCAGGGGAGAGTCGCCCTCGAAAGGGGGCTCGCCGGTCAGGAGGTGATAAAAGGTCACCCCCAGCGAATAAAGGTCGCTCCGATGGTCAACCTTGTGGCCCTGGGATTGCTCGGGGCTCATGTAGAGCGGGGTTCCCATCGTCAGCCCTGGCTGGGTGAGGGCCGCCCGCGATTGATCGCTGTCCCGACAGAGCCCAAAATCGGCGACCTTCACCCGCCCCTTGCGCGTCATCAGGATGTTTTCGGGCTTCACGTCACGGTGGATCAGCCCCAATTCACCCGCCGCGCCGATCGCCTGGCCCACCTGTCTCATGACCGAGATCGCCAACGGAAGGTCCAATGGACCCTTCTTGATCAGGTAATCCTTGAGATTCGTCCCCTGCACGTACTCCATGGCGATGAACTGGATCTCGTCGACCTTGTCCAAGGTATAGACGTGCACAATGTTGGGGTGGTTAAGCTTGGCGACCGCCGTCGCCTCGCTCCGCAGGCGGTCAAGGAAGGATGCGCTTCGTGACTGATCGGTTCGCAAGACCTTGAGCGCGACTGGGCGGTTAAGGCTGCGCTGGTTGGCCAGGTAAACTTCGCCCATCCCCCCCCGCCCGATCAGTTTTTCGACATGAAAGTCGCCCAGGTCGGCCCCCGTGAGATCGCGAGCGGCGACCTGATGCCCTCCAGTCAGCCAGCCGGCGGAATCGTCGACGGGTTGTCGTTGCGAGGGGGTCATTTTTGAAGGCGCCAAGTGAGATTCTCTCGGTCGGTCCGATTCCAAACCTTGATTCGTGCAATCATACTTTACGGAAAATCGCGAGCCGGGGCAAATGGTCCGCTCGGAACGACGCAAGCCAGGGGTTGTTGAATTCAGGCCCTCGCCGGTGATTCGCCGCTTGCCCGGCCGGAATTCGGAGAAATCGGAACGATTGGATCGATTTTACGGCTTGAATCGCCGGTTCGCGAGGTCGGGGCGGGCCGTCGATCCTCGAATCGCCGACTCCTGGATCGAAGTACGTCTTGAGTCATGGACCAGTGATATCCTAGAATCTTTTTTGAGATCTTCGTCCGAGTTCCCAGTCGGCGGGAGCGTGCTGGGTTTTGCCGTCGGGAATCGCCGGGAGGGATCTGGCCGCCGGTTCCTCGCGCGTCGCCCGTCTTTCGCCACGAGATTCCTTCCGTCACGAGGGTGAGATGCTCAAGACCAAGTTTATCGCGCTTGCCGTCGGATTGGCCTTGGTTGTTGTTCTCACTCGCGTGGATCATCCCCGGGCGGTTGCCCAGCAGGGGGATATTTTCTCGAGGATGGTCGGGCGGCCCAACGCGATGCCCGAGCTGCCTCCCGAGGGTGCCTGGGGCGAGGTCATCAATGCCACGGATCGCTGGCTGGTCGTGCAAAACCACGCGGGCCAGCAGTTTCCCATCGCGCTCGCCGATATCAACCAGTTCCTGATCCGCTGGCCCTACTCGCTCGATTCGCTCGGGGCTCAATCGCTGGTCGAGACCTATGGCCGCGACATGGGCTCGAACACGATCGAGTCCGCCCACATCGACGTCTACGAGGGTGAGGACCGCGGCCTGGTCGCCCCCACGTACAGCCGGGTCTTGCCGCAGAACGCCAACTTGCCCACCGTCAACCCGGTCACCACGTCGATCTACAACTCGATCATGAATTCCTGGGGATATCCCGGCCAGCTCACGCTTTATGGCTGGGCCTACCCGGTCGCGCCCAATGGGGCGGCACAGGTCCCGATCCGGGTCCACGTCGTTGGGGCCCCGATCGATCGCAATCCCTTGCGGGTGGCCCTGCCGGGAAACAACGGGGCGGGGATCGTGCCGGGACGCAACGTTCAGTTTTCGGTCACGCAGGTCACCCGCGGTTCCATGCGGTTGGTGAGGAAGGGGGACTTCGCGTTCATGACGCCCATCGGGATCAAGCCCTCGGGAATCGTGCTCTCCCAGCTCCTGATCTACAAGAACATTCCCCTGGTCCGGTTCAATCCCGCGCGCTAACCGGGCCGGGTCCGATGCCGGCCTAATCCGCGTCCGCGTCGCCGGCGGGCTTGGCGGCGGGCTCGGCCCCGAGCTTCTTTTCCGAGTCGTCTAGCATGCCGCGGTCCGGGTTGGCCTGCTGGTCGTCATAGTCTCGATACATGGGTAAATACCGGTAATAGACCTCAAGGGTCAGGAGCGAGAGCGAGGTCAAGAAGAGCCGACCACCTGATTCCGACCAGCGGTCGGGGACGGGCGAGCTTGGGTCCCAGCTCCCGCGCGAGCACGAGTCGTCGTGGACTTGCGACGCGATCAGACCCTCGCGAATCCGCTTGTTCCATTTCTCCCAGTCCTTGTTTTTCATGTTGTGGAGGAGCTGGGTGGCATAATACCAATAGTAAATGTTCCTCTGTTCGGAGGATTCGAGGTCGCGGGCGATGATCGACGCGCCCTTGACCAGCGCGGGGAAATCGCGGGGCCAGCCCAGGAGCTGCCGCCCGACCAGGGCCTCGGCCGTCATCACCGGGGTCGCTCGGAGGGTGCCGGCGAGGTACGAATAGGTGGTGCGAGACCGGTCGGCGGCGGTCTGATCCAGGAATCGCGAGCAGAGCTTGAGCACCTTCTTGGGGGGTTTGATTCCCGCCATGTTGGCGCTTCGCAGGGCGAAGATATTCCAACCGAAGACCGAGACATCACCAGCCTGGCCGGGCGTATACCGCCAGCCGCCTCCCGAGGGGTCCTGGGAGGCGATGATGAATTTGACCGCGAGCTGGGCTGGGACCTTGAGCTTGGGGTCTTGCGAGAGACCATAGGCCTCGCAGAGCGCCATCGTTCCGATGGCGTGCGAGTAGAGATAGGCCATCCCGGGGGGACCGACGAAAAGATCGCCGTTGGGTTGTTCGTGGGCGAGGAGCCATTCGACCCCCTTGCGGACGGTTGCTTGGTGCCGGCTCTTGACCGTGTGCGTGAAGCCCGCCCCGAGGAACGGGAGCAAGGCCAGGGCGGTCGCGGCGGTGTCGGACGAGATCCGAGCCTGGCCGAGACATCCCGTTCCCTGGCATTGGTCCTGGAAATTGAGCGACCAGGCGCCATCGGGGCGTTGATGGCGGGCGAGCCACTCGAGACCGTCCTCGACCGATTTTTCGGACTCGGCCGTCCCCCCTTCGCGTCGGATCAAGCGTGCCTTCGAGGGTCCTTGCCGACCCGAAAACGGGGCGGTCAGGGTCGAGGCCAGGTCGGGGAGCTCGACCAAGGTCCGGATCGACGCCCGATCCAGGGGGGACGTCTTGTCGTGTGACGGACTCGCGAGCGAGGGGGCGAATCGACCCAGGGCGGCGATTTCAGGCTGGCCGGCGAGTTGCGGAATGGCCTCCATCGTCGGCAAGCCGAGCGAAGGCGGGTCGGCCGAATCCTGGTCGGTAAAGGGATCGCCCGAGCGATTGGCGGTCACCAGGGAGGTCGTATCCCCCAGTTGGGTGTCGACCGCCCCAAATTCACGACCCGGGGGCTCGGCCCCCCGGCGAATGTGGATCACCAGGGCGAGCAGCAGAATCAAAAACGCGTGAAAAAGCAGCGAGAGTCCCCACGACGGCACCGTCCGAAGAGTCTCCGGATCGACCTCGCCCCTGCGAAGCCGGGTCGTTCGATCGAGCCACGCGCCCATGGCCTCGCTCAGTCGCCAGGCGTGTCGCATCAGTAGCGTTCCTCCTCGTGATCCTTGGAGTCGAGGCGGTGCGAATCAACAGTATAATATCCAATTGATCGTGCGTGACGCCAGCCGGCTGTTCCGCCTTATGAGTAAATGCGTTTCCGCGGCCCGTCTTGGCTCTTGCCAGGTTATTAAAGGGCGATCCTGGCGGTGTCGGTCTCGTGATCGGCGACGACCTCGATCGGTCCCCAGCCCAGGTTTTCGAGATCGGTTCGCGAGGCCGCCGCGTCGGCCACCACGACGGCGCGAAAGGAATCGGGGAGTAGCAAGCGACTGGCGGCGTCGATGATCGCGTGCCGCGTCACGGCGCCGAGCCGATCGGCGAGCCGACGCTCGTGCTCGAAGGGAAGGCCATGGACCCAGAGATTCGAGAATCGAGCGACCAGTCCGGCAGGGGTTTCGTATTCCCGTGTTCGGCCGTCGACCAGGGCACGTCGGGCGTCGTCGATTTCGCGTTCCTCGGGGGGGCGGTTGTCGAGCAGGTCGACGATCTCGCGATGCATGAGCTCGAGCGCGAGCGCGACTTGGTCGGCCTGGACGGCGGCGGAGATGGCGAAGGGGCCGGCGCCCCGGCGGCAGTCGAATCCGCTCCGGACTCCATAGGTAAGCCCTCGCTCTTCACGGAGCGTGGCGTTGAGCCGCGATGTGAACTGCCCGCCCAGGATCTGGTTGAGAATCACCATGCGGTCGAAATCGGGGTCGTCTCGGCTGATCCCGACGCATCCCAGCCGCACGACCGCCTGGGCCGCGCCGGGACGGTCCAGGACGACGATCCGTTTGCCCCGCGGGCGCTCAGGCGCGAGTATGGCGGGGCGCGCTGGGCTCGCGCCCGTCCAGCCCGAGAGCCGTCGGTCGAGCTCGCCCGCGAGCTGGTCGGGGTCGAGATCCCCCGCCAGCACGCACGCCGCCCCCACCGGGCGCGCCGTTCGCTCGTGAAACGCGGCGAGATCCGCGCCGGCGTATCGCTGTAAAGCGGCGGCCGTCCCGATGATGGGTGTACGATAGGGATGGCCTGGTGGATACAGGAGGGCCAGGAACGCGCGATTCGCGCGGGCGTCTGGGCTGTCGCGCTCGGCCTTGAGGGCGGCCAGGAACCGCGCCCGCGCTCGGTCCCATTCCGCCTCCGGAAAGCTTGGGTTCCTGAGCACGTCGACGACCAGGTCCAGGCATTCCGGCAGATCGGCGGAGAGGCAGCGAAACGAGACGTAGAGACCGTCCCAGCCATGGGCGGCCGAGAGGCTCGCGCCGAGTGATTCGATCTCGAGCGCCAGCCGGCTCGCCGATCGGGTTTGAGTCCCCTCGTCGAGCATGTCCGCGGCGGCGTGGGCGAGCCCAGGCTGGTCCGCTCCTTGCAGGGTCGCGCCGCCGGGGATCACGATCGAGCCCGCGATCGTCCCTCGCCCGGTTCGCCGGAAAAACCGGGCGCTTGCCCCGCAGGCGAGGCCGATCTCGAGCGGGGGATCGGGCCGATACCCCGCCATCGGGCCCACGGCGGGTGGAATGGTCCGGTCCAACGGGGGGAAGACGGTCCGACCACGGCCGACGACGTCGAGCTCGACCCGTGGGCGTTCCCAGAGGTATTTCGCGGCGGCCGTCGTGATCTCAGCGAGCGTGACCTGTTCAAAGCGCTCCTGGCCGTCCCAGAGCATCCGGGGATCACCCTGAAACACGTTGGCCTGGTTGAGCCGGTCCGCCACGCCGCCGAAGCCTCCCACGTGCTCGAGCGAAAACACGAAGCTGGACCGCCTGCCGCGCTTGACCCGTTCGAGCTCGTCCTGGATGGTGTCGCCCTGGGCGAGGCGGTTGAGCTCGTGGTCGACCAGTCGCCGGGCGTCGTCGAGCGACCGACCTGGGCGTAGGGTGCAGATGATCGCGAACGAACCCGCCAGCTCGCGCCCCCCCTGAAAGACCGTCACGTCCTGGGCGACCTGCTCGTCGAGGACCAACCGCCGATAGAGCCGGCTCGCCCGGCCTCGCCCGAGGACGTCCGCCAGGATCATGAGAGGGGCGTCGTCCGGGGTGTGATGCGGCACGGTCGGCCACACCAGATAGAGCCGTTCGAGCTCGACCTGGTCGTGAAGGGTCCGCGAGACGGGCTGGGCGAGCTCGACCGCCGGGACCCAAGGCCGATCGGTCGCGATCCCGCCGGCGATTCCCCCAAAATAGCGCTCGGCGAGCTCTAGCCCGCGAGCTTCCTCCAGGTCGCCGGCGAGGACCAGGCTCGCGTTGCTGGGCCCATAGTATCGTCGAAAAAACGCCGAGACATCCGCCATGGTCGCCCCGTCGAGATCCTCCATGACCCCGATCGGGAGCCACGAATAGGGATGCGAGGGGGGATAGAGCGTCTCAGCCAGGATCAACCACGCCATGCCATACGGGCGGTTTTCGTAATTCTGGCGATATTCATTCTTGACCACCCCCTTCTGAATCCGAAGCTTGGATTCGTCGACCGCCGCCATGAGCCCCGACATCCGGTCGGATTCCATCGCGACCGCGAGCTCGACATGGGCCGTCGGCAGATCGACGTAGTAATTCGTTCGATCCGACGACGTCGAGCCGTTGATGCTCGCGCCGAGTTTTTGCAAATGCTTGAAGAAATCGCCAGGATAATGCCGTGAGCCCTCGAACATCAGATGTTCGAACAGATGGGTAAACCCGCGCTGAGTGCGTTCCTCGTTCTTGGAGCCGACGTGATACCATAGATTTACGGAGACCTGCGGCAGGCACTTTCTGGGGTGCAGGATCACGTCAAGACCATTGGCCAGGGTGGCTTTCCGAAACGTAAGGGGGGGATGAAGCGACGAATCAAACATCGAGGTTCCGTTCTCGCGAGTGGGGAATCAGTGTTGCCTGGTCACGAGCGAGTCGCGACGATAGTAATATTAGGGTCTGGAGCCAAGCGATTGGCTAGATCGAGATTTGGGCGTCGATTCGGTGAGGGGGCCGTTCACTCGAGCCTGGTTAAACGTGAGGTCAAGAATTTCACCGACGTGATCCGATCAAGCACCAGGGCGGATTGGCTTTTCCGGCCTGGTGGCGACGAGGCGATGAAACGTGGATCCGCCCGCGGGATATCATGGCGACGTGCTGGGATGTGCGTGGCGGCCGGACGGTGAGTCGCCGGCGGGGCGCGCGGGTCGACCGAGTCGACCGACCCAGGGCTCGCGGGCAAACGACAAGGTCAGACCGTGAACTGGGACGATGTGATCATCGAAGCCGTCGCGACCGACACCGGGATGCGGCGGCTGAATAATCAGGACAGCCATGCGATGGTTCGCGCCTCCAACGAGGAGAGCTGGCGGCAGCGTGGGCACGTCTTCCTGGTCGCGGACGGGATGGGTGCCCACGCGGTCGGCGAGCTCGCGAGCAAGATGGCCTGCGACCTGATTCCTCACAATTACATGAAGGCGCGATCGGGGACGCCGTCCGAGGCGATCGTGAAGGCGTTTCGCGAGGTGAGCACGCTGATCCACGGCCGGGCCTCGGCGAATCGGGATTTCCAGGGGATGGGGACGACGAGCTCGGCCCTCTTGCTCTTGCCGGCCGGTGCCCTGGTCGCGCACGTGGGGGATTCGCGGGTCTACCGGATTCGTGGCGATGTGATCGACCAGCTCTCGTTTGACCACAGCCTGGTCTGGGAGCTCATCAAGCGCAACCACCTCTCGCCCGATCAGACCAATCACTCGGTCCCCAAGAACGTGATCACCCGCAGCCTGGGCCCAGAGCTCGAGGTGGAGGTCGATGTCGAGGGACCGCTCGAGGTACGCCTGGGCGATGTCTTTCTGATCTGCTCGGACGGCCTATCGGGACCGGTGACCGACCCCGAGCTGGGGGCGTTCGCGGCCAATTTTCACCCTCGTGAGGCGTGCAAGTACCTCGTGAACCTGGCCAATTTGCGGGGGGGGCTCGACAATATCACGGTCGTGATCGTGCGGATTGGGCCCTGGGTCGATCCCGACTCGACCGAGGTCGAGCGCCAGGGGTCTGGTGAGCACAAGTCCACCCGTAAGACCAAGGGTCTGGGCCTTTGGGAGCGTCTGGCGGCGACAATCAAGAACCGAGGCCGAGCGCCCCAGCCCGAGGTTGTCGAGGATCACCCCCACCGCACGGCTCGATGCCCGATCGACAAGGCCCTGATCCAGAAATACGACGAGCTCACGCGACACGTCCAGGATCAGGCAATCGCGCAAGCATGGGCGCTCGATTGGACCGCCCTCGCGGCCCTGCGTAGTCAATTCGCCGATGCCCAGACGACTGGCAACCTACGTTCGTCCCTTCGTAAACTGGGCGAAATCATCGCGCTTTTAGGTCAGGCGGCCCGGTTTGCCCGGAAATCCGCCGGCCCAACCTCCCACGTCCATTGAGCCACGGAGCGAGCGCCACCCATGATCCCTTATTCCCGTCCTGGGTCGCTGTCGACGGCCTGCGCCCGCGCCCCGGAGGTTCAACCATCGTCGAGCCGGCCACTGGTCCCGCCGCTCGACCTTTCGGTGGTCTATTGCCCCTCGAGCCTCGACCATGTCGACGCCCTTTACGAGGGGGACGCGCGGGGTTGGATCTACGCGCGCGAGGGCCATCCCAACGCCGATCAGCTCGCGACCAAGATCGCCGTGCTTGAGGGGGCGGCCTCGGCGTTTGTCTGCGCGTCGGGCATGGCGGCGATCACGGCGTCGCTCTGCTCGCTGTTGAGTCAGGGTGATCATATGCTCATGGCGGCTGAGGTCTATGGCAAGACCAGCGTCCTTGTCGACCGCGAGCTTGCGCGATATGGCGTCGGCCGCGAACTTTTCGACGCCGCCCGCCCCGCCAACCTGGCCGCCATGGTTGGGCCAAGGACGCGGCTCATCTTCGTGGAGACGCTCTCGAATCCCCTCTTGCGGGTGACCGACATGGCCCAGATCGCTCGGGTCGCCGCCGACGCCGGGATCGCGCTTGTCGTCGACAATACCTTCGCTCCGTTGATCTGCCGCCCGCTTGAGCATGGGGCTCATCTCGTGATCCATTCCGCGACCAAGATGATCGGTGGGCACAGCGATCTGACTCTGGGCGTGGTCGCTGGGTCGGCCCCCCTGATCGCGCGGGCACGGGCCGTCGCCGCGGCGATGGGGCTGACTGGAAATCCGTTTGAGAGCTGGCTGGCCCTCCGCGGAATGGCGACCCTGCCGGTCCGCATGGACCGGGCCTGCGCGAGCGCGGGCGTGCTCGCAAGCCGATTCGAGGCCGATCCGCGAGTGAACAGGGTGTGGTATCCCTCGCTCGCGTCCCATCCCGACCATGAGCTCGCCAGCGCGATCCTGTCGAGCGGGGGCTCGATGCTGGCGATCGACCTTGGCGACCGCGAACGCGCGAGTCGATTCATGGAAGGGCTGCCAAATATCCCCTTCGCGCCCAGCCTGGGGGACGTGCGGACCACGCTTTCGCACCCCTGCTCCACCAGTCATCGCGGCCAGCCCCCGGCCCATCTGGAGCGATTCGGAATCACGCCGGGGGTGGTGCGAATCTCGGTCGGCCTGGAGGACGAGCGCGATCTCTGGACCGAATTCGCCGCGTCGCTCCAGGCCCTTTCACCCGTTCGCTAGCGACTGGCCGAGGAAACGCCAGGCGCGCGAACAAGCTGATGAATCCGTCCGTCGAAGGCCAGGATCAGGATCTCGCCGTCTCGGTCCTCGGCGAAGGACGCGATGTTGAGCTTTCCGCTTTGCTTGACGTCGATCAGCTCGCCGGTCGCCGTCACCTTCCCTTTTTCGTACCGAACGCCCCAGATTCGGCCCGAGTCATAGTCACCATAGACGTAGACTCCGCGGAGGTCGGGGATCCGCTTGCCGCGGTAGACGTACCCCCCGGTGATCGAGAGCCCGGAATCGGGACGGTCCGTGGTTGGCGCGTGGGGGTATTCGACGATCGGCGGCGAGATGCTCGAGCCGCGGTCGGCCCGTTGCCTGCGCTGAGGCTGGAACTGGTGAAAGCCCTCGCGGATGCTCCAGCCGTAATTGCCGCCGTTCGATATCTTGTGAACCATCTCCCAGAGATTCTGACCAACGTCGCCGGCCCAGAGTTCGCCCGTCTCCCGGTCAAAGGAAAACTTCCAGACGTTGCGCAGGCCGATGCAATAGACCTCGGGTGCCCAGTGTTTGTGGCTGGCCATGGCCAGGGCGGGGTTGTCGCTTGGGATCCCGTAGGCCTTTCCGTTGGCGGGATGGTCGGGGTCGATTCGCAGGATCGAGCCAAACCAATCGCGTGGGTTTTGCCCGCTCGACATCGGATCGTCGGCCGCGCCCCCGTCGCCCAAGGTAATATAGAGATAGCCATCATGGCCAAAGGCAATCGTCCCGCCGTTATGATTTTCGAAAGGGTCGTCGGCGGAGACCCAGATTCGCTCCTCGCTCTTGGGATCGGCGGCGGGGGGCGTCGCGTCATTCGCTCGGAAACGCGAGACGACCGAGCGGCGCTTTCCTTCGTCATTCGCGGAATAGTAGACGAAAAACTGCTTATTTTCCCGGAACTTGGGGTGAAACGCGAGCCCCAAGAGCCCTTCCTCGTTGCCGTGATGGATCGGGTCGGGGAGCTTGAGGAAGAGGTCTTTTTCGCTTGTCTTGGGATCGCTCGCGAACGACCAGATCGACGAGGTGTGTTGCTCGGCGATGTAGTAGCGATCGGAGCCGGCGGGAAAATCAAAGGCGACGGGTCGGTCGAAATGAAGGTTGGGGAACGCGACCTTGGTCGTGAGCCGGGGGAGTGGCTCGCCGGTTAGCGTGGGCTTGGTGGTCTGGGCGTGGGCCGAGGCGAGGCCGAGGGCCGCCGAAAGGGCGATCGCGAAGGCGACTAGGGCCGGGCGAGCCTGGCGGCTCGGGCTGTGCGTGGGCTCATGCATGCGAAAGGCTTCCCGTGGGGTCGAGGAATCAAGCGATGGTGACGGACTCAGGCAGGATTATAGACAATTGGCTCACGATCGAAGAGCCCGTCCTCGGAGGTCGCGATCTTTCCGTCCTGGATCTCGATGACGTGGTCCCGGTCCTGGATGAACCGGCGGTCGTGGGTGACCACGACGAGGGTGAGCCCTCGCGATCGTTGCTGTTCCCGCAGGATTTCGAAGATTTCGTCCCCTCCGTTTCGGTCGAGGTTGCCGGTGGGCTCGTCGGCGAGCAAGACCACGGGCTCCTTGACGAGGGCCCTGGCGATGGCCACTCTCTGCTGCTGACCACCCGAGAGCCGCGAGGGCCGATGCCCCATCCGATGCCCCAGGCCGACCTGCTGGAGTAAGAACTTGGCCCGGGCCACGAGCACCTCGTCGATGCCGGTTGGAATGAACGGGAGCAAGACATTCCCGACGGCGTCGAGGTTGGGGATC
This sequence comes from Planctomycetota bacterium, assembly GCA_021808995.1. Lineage (GTDB taxonomy): Bacteria > Planctomycetota > Planctomycetia > Isosphaerales > Isosphaeraceae > JAKBAP01. The sequence goes on from JAKBAP010000013.1 coordinate 23,548, forward strand.
AGATTGAACTGCTGGAAGACGAACCCGATCTTGGCCCGGCGAAAGGCGTCTTGCTCGACTTCCTTCATTTCGGTGAGCTCGCAGCCATCGATCGAGATCGAGCCCGAGGTGGGACGGTCGAGGGCGGCCATGAGGTAAAGGAGCGTGCTTTTGCCGGAGCCGGAGGGTCCGACGATGAATGTACACTCTCCCTTTTCGATCTCCAGGTCGACCCCGCGGAGGGCCTGGACCTGTTCGTCCCCGCTCAAGAACGTTTTGCGCAGGTTGGACACGGCGATCATCGTCGGCTCCCGGATGGTCTCATGAGGGGGTAAGCGCTCATGATGCCTCGTTGCGGATGGCGTCCATGGGGGTCATGCGAGAGGCCCGCCACGCGGGATAGAGCCCCGCGATGACCGCGATCGCGACGGCGACCGAAATGCATGTCGCGATCAACAGCGGCGTGAGACCGAGCTTGAGCTGGACCCTCGCCAGCATCACGTTCAGGGCCGTGATCGAACCAAACGCCAGCACGCTCGCGAAAACCCCGGAAAGCAGCCCCAGCAGGGCGCTTTCGGCCGTCACGAGCCCCAGGACGTCACGCCTGGTCCACCCGTTGGCTCGCATCACGCCGAATTCCACGATTCGCTCCATCGCGCTCATCAGCATGGTATTCGCGATCCCGACCCCGCCCACCAAGAGCGCGAGCCCCACGGTGAGCAGCAAGAAGAGGTCCAGTCGACCCATGATGTTGCCGACCTGCACGTTGAATTGCGACATGCTCTGGGCCTGTACCCCATCAACGGCGACGCGAATTCGCTCGGCCAGGAGCCCAATCTCGGTCGACGAGTCGGGCTCGATGTAAAATGTCGAGACCGTCTCGGGGTCGATCCCCAGCAGCTTTCGGGCGGCCGTGATCTCCATCACGATCGTCCCGTCGATCAAGAATGAACCCGTCTCGTAGATCCCGATGATGTGAAACGGCTTGCCACCGACCAGGAGCGTGTCGCCGACCTTTTTGGGTTTACCGTCAGCGCCTGGGTAGTCGCGCGCGATCTTCGAGCTGATCAGGACATTGGGTTGGCCAATATCCTCCATCCGAAGAAACCGCCCGCCCCCCCTTTCCGGCGGCAGTAGGCCCTGTTCATAAACCCCGCTCTTCAGGTTGAGGTGTTCTGGGAGCGACTGACCCTCGAGCATGATCGTCTCGGCTAGACCGCTGAATCGCTCGGGACCCTTTCGCGTGAACAGCCGCCCTGCCGCCTTGGCGAGCAGATTCTTGCCCTCGAGCGGGGGGGAGATCTTCCAGACCTCGGGTGCCACGATGCGCGAGCCCTTGATTTTCCGCAGATCCTCCACCATCGACGCCGGCAGGTCGCTAAACACCGGGGCCGGGGAGTTTTCTCGCATGATCATGAGCCCGTTCATCCGCGCCAGCGTGTTGCCCATCAAGGCCCGGATCCCGTTGGTCAGGCTGAACAGGCCCAGGATCGCCAGGATCGGGATCGTAAGGCCGAGCGTCGCCAGCATCGTGCGAGTCGGGCGGGTGATCAGGTTTTGCCAGGCGAAACGCCACATGAATGCGTGGTCCTCGGGTGTTCGTTGGTCGCGGCCCGCTCGGTATGACTCATTTATATCCGCCCCCTGGCCCGCGTCTCCAGCCCAAATCCCTTGCCCATGGGATGTTGGGTGATCGGGGCGAGAGTCGGAGGTCGACCGCCGCCAGGGAGTGGTCTTGGTTATTCTAACGCCTGGGCCGGCGTCTCGTAGTCCTGATATCCCGTTCCGCCCGCGTCGTCTTGGTCCGCGACCGGGGTGGTTCGCCGGCGATTCACGGAGAGCTGAAAGACGTCGGGGCGGGCGTAATGGCCGGCCACGTCGAAATCGAGCTGGGCGCGGGGGATCTGGTCGAGGTCGAGCTCGGCCGTGAGGATTCCTTCCGATCCAAACAGGGGGCCGGCCACGATGGCTCCCAGCGGGTCGATCACGCAGCTCCCGCCGCGGGTCATTACGGTTGCGGGATCGTCTCTCTCTCGGGCTGGGTAATCGCTGGGATAGTCGGAACGGAGCGCGAACTGGTTGCAGGAGAGCACGAAACATCGCCCCTCGAGCGCGATGTGACGCATGGTGGCGAGCCAGGTCTCGCGGTCATCGGCCGTGGGGGCGCAGTAGATTTGCACACGCCGCGCGTAAAACGCCATCCGCAACATCGGCATGTAGTTTTCCCAGCAGATGACAGCGCACAGGCGTCCGATGGGGGTGTCGACGACGTTCAAGGTTGATCCATCCCCCTGCCCCCAGACGATTCGCTCGGCCGCCGTGGGCATG
>JAKBAP010000337.1 GCA_021808995.1 Planctomycetota bacterium
CCCACGATTCAAGGGCATGCGCCGCCGGCACATGCCAGTGGCAAAGCTCCGCCGTCTCGTCGAAATACAGCCCCAGGTGGACCCGCTGCTTGACCCGATCGCTGGCGAGCGCGCCCGCGAAATCCAGATCCGAAGGGGCATCGTAGGCGGGATTTCCGTCAAGGATCACAAGACTCTCGACCAGGCCGGCGTTCATGTCCTTGACCAACTCGGCGAGCGATTCCCCTTGATTCACCGGACCCGCGTCGATCCGCGGCAAAAGCTCGATCGTCTGGCCGAAATTCCCCAGCGCGTGGTTGATCAAGTGCCCCAGGGCATGAATCTCGGCCGGCTGCGACTCGCCGATCAGGACCAGGCTCGTGCCCACGTTGGCCTTCAAGTCCTTCACCAGGGCCGTGAGGATTCGCCCGGCCTGGGTCAAGCGCGGCGGAAAGACCGCGTCGGGCGAGTAACCACTCACCCCCACGAGCCCCGCGAGCTTCTGGACCAGAAACGCGACATCGTCCGAGGCGACCGGCGACCGATGGTCGGCCGAACCCCCCGTCAGGCTCGGCGTACACTCAAACACATAGAGCCGGTTCATCGGGGCCGCCCCCGCCGCGTCCACATCCCGACGTCCCGCGAACGCGCGGGCATCCTTGAGCCGGCCCGGGCCCGAAACCAGGAAATCCGAATCAAACGCCGCGATCACGTCCGCCTTGCCGACGTGATGGAGCGACTCGTGGGCATCACCAAACGCCAGCGCGGTCCCCGCCCGAACCGCGTCTCGCGACACCGGCTCGTACGCATGCCACTTGGCCTCCGGAAATGCCTTGAGCAGGCTCGCCAACTGGGCCGACAGGGTCGCCGAGGTGACCGTGCGGGTCAGGAACCGAAGGCCAGCCCCCTTCTTGCCCACCATCTTTTCCCGCGTCTCCAGGAGCACCGTCTGAAGCCGCTCCCAAATCTCGACCCGGCCACTGTGCAACAAGGTCTTCGATCGATCGGGATCGTACATCCCAAGCATCTCGGCCTGCGCGAACAGGTCGGTCGATCCCAGACTCGCCGGATGATCGGGATTCCCCTCGACCTTGATCGGACGCCCCATGGCGCTTTTCACGAGCACGCCGGTCGCGTAACCCATGTGCGACAGGGCCGACGCGAAATAGATCGCCTCGCCAGACGCGAGCGTCTCCGGCGCTTGCACGTAGGGCACGACCGCCTCGGGGGGCTGATACGCACAGCCGCTAATCCCACCCAGGGCCAGCGACGCCCCCATGAAACGCAAGAAATCACGACGGCTGGCGTCGTCGAGCAGCTCAATGCTAGGATCCGTGAACTCGCCAGAGTCCACCGCGGTCCCCACGCCCCCTCGATCGTATTCCTCGAGATGGCGCCACAACATCGGTCCACTCGTTCGCGCCCCGCGAGGCTCGGGCTCGCGGACCGGCTCGTTCAAAATGGGAAGCTCAATCATGTGCGGGGTTCCAGGCTCCTGACCGTGCTCAAGGGATTCACTCATCGGTGGCACACCGAACAATTGATCAAGCGATCAGTCTCGATCTTGTTCTGGCTCACCAACTCATGACCCTTCGCCAGTTGTTCCTTGTTCGACAACACAAGATCCATCCGGAACACGTCCTTCTTGTCGCGAAGAAACTGCTCGGGATGCTGGTGGCAATTCAGACACCACGTCATCGTCATCGGCTCGGCCTTCCAGGCCAGGGGCATCTTGTCAACCTGCCCATGGCACGAAACGCAGCCGACCCCCTTCTGGATATGAATCGAATGGTTGAAATACACGTAGTCCGGCAGGTCGTGAACCCGGGTCCAGGAAATCGGCTTGTTCTCGGCCAGGCTCGCGCGAACCGGCTCGAGCATCGTCGCCGCTCCCCAGATCTGCGAATGACAACTCATGCACGTGTACGTGGGTGGAAAGCCGGCCGAGGCCGAGGTCTCCACCGTGTTATGGCAATAACGACAATCGATGCCGACCCCACGAATGTGGTGCTCGTGTGAGAACGGCACGGGTTGAGTACGGATCACCTTGACCCCGGTCTGGTAAGGCGACCCGCTAAACGCGTATAGCCCACCCACGACAATGTGGACGACGATGACCGCTCCCACGATCGTCGCCCGGATGTACGTGTTGGCGCTCGGATGAAAGATCTGAGACATGTACTTCGAACCGACCTCCTCGAGCCTGGAAAAGTCTCATAGGGCCGCCGACTCTCATAGGATGAGGCAATCGACCCCGACTTTCAACCTCGTTCTGGCCGCCCCACGATCGAAAACCATTTGTCCGAGGACCATCCCCGCGACGCATCCCACACGGGGAATAATAGCTAGGTCAAACCACCTAAGCCAAGAACCCGCTCCCTTTTCTGGAATTTTGAAAATGACGAAAGGATCGCTCTCTTGGGAAATTTCGCAGGGTTCGGAATCCGCGCGCGGGACGGATCTGGATTCGAGCGATTCACCCGCCACACGGCCCCAGGGCGGGGATCCGGGGCCCAGGAGTCCGCGCGCGAAGGCCCCCGCGGGTGGACGCCCGACGCCGAAAACTCGGTCGCGAAACCCACCCGACCCCTTTGATTCAAGGGTTCGAACGCCCTGGGCCGGGTGGGAAAAGAGGGCCGATCAGATGTCCGCGAGCCGCCCGGTCGAGTCCCCGAGCCGGGGAACCGAGGTCGCCCCCACGCGGTCGAGCATGCTCAGATAAAGATTCGACATCGGTTGCGAGGAATGCTTGACGAACCGCCCCGGCTTGAGCGTTCCCCCCCCCGATCCCGCGAGCACGACCGGAAGATTCGAGTGGGTGTGGGCATTGCCGTCGGCGTTCCCGCTGCCGTAGACGATCATCGAATTGTCGAGCAGCGAGCGGCCGTCGATATCGGGCGTCGCCGCCGCCTTTTCCAGAAAACGGGCGAATTGCCGCATGTAGAAGAGATCAATCTGGGCGATCTTGTCCATCATCTCCCTACGCCCCATGTGGTGCGACAGGTTGTGATGCCCCTCCGCCAGGCCAATCTCGGGAAACGCCCGGTTGCTCCCCTCGCCGGCCACGAGGAAGGTGGCGATCCGCGTGGAATCGGTCTGGAACGCCAGGAGCATCATGTCGTACATGAGCTGGATGTAGTCCTGGAAACCCGCCGGAATCCCCGCGGGGGCGTCCACGGCCGGGTTCGGGACGTCCTTCGACGTCTCCGCGCGGGTGATCCGTTGCTCGATGTCACGCAGGCCGGTCAGATATTCGTCGAGCTTCTGGCGGTCACGGCCCCCCAGCGAACGCTCCAGGGAGCGCGCGTCCTCGGCCACGAAATCGAGAATCGACCGCTGGAGGTCCCTTCGCTCGGCGAGATTGGCCGCCCGCTCGCTGGGAGCGCCCGCGCCAAACAGCCGCTCGAACAAAAGCCGTGGATTGGGTTCGGGGGGGAGTGGCGTTGTCGGCCCTCGCCAGGCCAGGTTAAATTGATACGCGCACGAGTAACCCGAGTCGCAATTGCCCGACTTGCGAACCGAGTCGCAGGTGAGCTCGAGCGACGGAAACCGAGTCAAATGGCCAATCTTGCCGGCGGCCACCTGATCGACCGAGATCCCCGCGTGAATGTCGGACCCCGCCGTCTTCTTGACCCGGACACCCGTCAAGAACGATCCGCTCGCCCGCGCGTGGTCGCCAGGACCGTCGGGACCGGACGTCGCGTTCTTATGGTCAAGGCCCCCCAGGACTTGAATCCGCCCCTTGACCCCGTCGAGCGGGCGCAGAGTCTCGGAAAGGGCGAAGTCCGTCCCCGGCACCTTGGGCCACCAGTTCCGCTGATGCACGCCATTGGGCACATAGACAAACCCCATCCGCAAGGGGGCCCGAGGGGGCTCCGAAGCCAATAGCCCCCGCGTCAACAGCGACTCGAACGAGGGCAATCCCAGGCAAAGGCCCATCCCCCGCAAAAACGCCCGCCGATTCGCCCCGCCGGTGATCGAGCCCGATCTCTCTTCCGCGATTTCGTGGGTCATGACTTTTCCCTCGACTCGTTCGCTGGATCACTCGCCGGGCGACGCGCCACGACGTCTTTTCCTGTCTTGCGCCGCTTCTGAAAGGATACCGACTCCACCACCCCCATCACCAACTCCCGGAACCGACCCCCACCCGCCTCGAGTCGCGCCACGATCCGGTCGACAGCCTCCACGTCCCCCGTGTCCAGCCCTCGACCTAGGGCATACGTGAGCATTTTCTCAGTCACGCACCGATAAAAATCGCTCTTGTGTCGATCCGTCAGAATCCGCTTGAGCTCGCGTGCGTTCGTGAACGACTCGCCCGTGATCAGCCTTCCCGAGGCGTCGATCGGCCGGGTCCGCTCGGTCTCTCGCCAGACCCCAAGCGCGTTGTAATTCTCGAGCGCGAGGCCCAGCGGGTCCATCCGCGCGTGGCACGACGCGCACAGCGGCTTGGCCCGATGCAGGGCCATCAGCTCGCGAACCGTCGGCTCGTGGTCCTTAACCCCCCCCTTGGCGTCCTCGAGCGGCGGGATGTCGGGGGGAGGAGGAGGGGCGGGCGCGCCCAGGATGTTCTCAAGGATGAACTGCCCTCGCTTCACCGGCGAGGTCCGCGTCGGGTTGGACGTCACCATCAGGAACGACGCCTGCGTGAGCACCCCGCCACGAGGCCCGTCCTTGGGCAGGTCGACCTTGCGCATCTCAAGCCCGGTCACCCCCTTGATTCCATAGAGCTCGGCCAGCCTGCCGTTCAAGAACGTGTAATCGGCGTCGATCATCTCCAGGAGCCCACGATTTCCTCGCGCGATGTGGGCAAGGAGCATCTCCGGCTCCCTGCGAATCGAGTGCCTCAGGGACTCGTCAAGGTTCACCCGCGTCCTGACCGTCTCCGCCCGCATGACGGCCCGCGCGTTGATGCTCACGCTCTCCGCGTCCCGGCTTTCCAGCCACTGACCCACGAAGTTCCGCACCAGCATGTCGAACCGCCCGCTCTCGAGCATTCGATCAACCTGGGCGGGGAGGTTTTTCCGGAGCTCGCCCCGCGACGCCAGATCCAGAAGCGCCTGATCCGGGGCCGTCGACCAGAGAAAGTACGACAGTCGACACGCCAGGCTGTACTCGTCGAGAAGCGCGAACGGCGAATCGGTCTGGTCCGGGACCGTCGACTCGAGCCGAAACAAGAACCGCGGCGAGGCCAGCACGGCCACCATCGCCCGCGCCACCCCCTCCTCGAACGTCCTCCCCGGCGATCGCCCAATCCGCTCGGCCAGCGCGGTCAGGCGCTCGACCATCCCGGCCTCGACCGGCCCGCGAAAGGCGCGGGTCGCGAACCGCCTCAGGATCTCGCGCGCGTAAGCCCGCCGCGCGTCGGCCCCCTGGGGAGGCTCGCCCTGGAAAAACCACCGCTCGTAACCCTCCGGGCGCGACCACGCCCTGGGATCGAGCGGGCCCTCGAGCCTGACCGACGAAACCCGGAAAAACACGTCGTTGATCCGCTTCTTGTCGCTCTTGAGCGGCTCAAGCGCGAACGCCATTTGATGCTCGCCGGCGGAAAGCGGTCGATTGATCGTGTAGCGAAACGTCTTGCCGTCGTGCCACGAATAACTCTCGGCCACGATCTCCTTGCCATCGAGCGTCCCCACGACCTTGGCCCGGGCTGGATCGAAATCAAACGATCCGTTGACCCCAAGCTCGATCACCAGCCGGTAATCGCCGGCCTTGTCGATCGAAAGCGAACGCGAGAGTCGACCCGCCTGGTAAAACGACAGCCGATCCGCCTTCCCC
>JAKBAP010000338.1 GCA_021808995.1 Planctomycetota bacterium
TCTCGCGGGTCGAGGGTCGGGGACGGCCGTGAAGCGACCAGTGTGATCGACCAGGAACTCAATCCGTCCGATCCCGATCGCGTCATCCCGGTCTCGAGCTCGGGCCTCGAGCAGGTGCTCTCCCTTGTCGAGCTTGTCGCCTGGGATCGGGCCCGACCAATGATCGTCGCCAGTGGGCTCGAGGTTGAACCAGCTTCCCCCGTCGATCCGACCCTCGACCCGCGAGACCTCCACGATCGAGAAGGTCTTGACCACGACCTGATCCTCCCCCTTAACCACATGCCGACCCGCGTGGGCGAGCAAGCGGTCGCGGGGATGCACGATGAGCACGATCGGGCTCGTGTCCTCGACCGGTCGATAGCTCGCGGCCAGGTCGTCCCCGTGGAAGTAAAAGAGCCCATATCCCGGCGGACCCCCCTCGGGGTCACCGATCGAGCGGACGGCCACCATCACGTTCCAGCCGTCGTTGGCGACCTGCCAGTAGTGGGTATGACCACAGATGATCGCCTCGATTCGCCTTCGACGGACGATCGCGCGCCACACGTCGACCCCCGGTCCGTTAAAGTCTTCCCAGATCTGATAGGGATAATGGTGCTGAAAGACAACTACGCGTTCATTCGCCGACGCGGCGATCTCGAACTGGTCGGCGAGCCACGCGAGCTGCTCGGATGAGAAACCGACGGGGCGAGCCTCTTGCGTGGCCAGGCGAATGAAGCGAAACCCGCGTATCGATGTCGAGCCCCAGGCCTCCCCGAGCGCCCGGCGAAACCGTCCGGCCGTCGGATCATCCTTCACGTCGTGGTCGCCCGCCAGACAATAATGGGGGACCGACAGCCGACCCCGAATCGAGTCAAGGAGGCGAAATTGCTCGGGAAGGGCGTCCTGGACATTGTCGCCTATGAACTGAACGAAATCGGGCCTGACCACGTCGTTGGCCTGATCAACCACGCGATGGGCAATGGCGACGTTATCCTGGTCGGGTCCCGTCAGGTGGAGATCGCCGGGAACCATCACGACGACGGGCTTCATGTGAGTTGTCATGAGATTTCTTCCTTGAGTGGATTCGAGCCCAGGAGCATGAGCGAGGAATCGGCCGGCGAGATCGCCCGCCCGCCGCCGCTCTCCTCAAGGCTCAGGGTTTCAGGGACTTTCGCCCAATAAAAAGCGAGAGCAATCGCGGCGACGGCCGCGAGCATGATGAAGCCGGCGTCGAAGCCGGCGGCCTTCACGATGAATCCGGTTACCAGATTGCTCAGTGAGGCACCCAGGCCGGTCGCGGTCGCGACGACCCCAGTCAAGAGATTGAATCGGCCGGTTCCACGAGCCAGGTCGGCGGCCACCAGGACGGCGACGACCCCGAAAATCCCAGCCCCCACGCCGTCCAAAAGCTGAACCGCGACCAGGAAGGCCGGCTGGACACTCCACGCGGAAAGCAAACCCCGAATGGGCAGGATGGCGAAGCCGATCAGGAACGTCGGCTTGCGCCCCCAGGCGGCCGCGAGCCGACTCGAGAGAAGCGCGACCGGGATCATGACAAGCTGAGCCGCCACGATCGCCGAGGCCATCGCGCCCGACGCGCCCGAGACGCCCGTCGCCGCGATCTTCTGACCAACCAACGGCAACATGGCGGCGTTTCCCAGGTGAAACAAGACAACGGCGACCGCGAATGAGAGAATCGTCCGATCGCCGAGCAAATCCCGGATCCGCGTCGGCCGCGACGAATCCGCCTGGTCCGAGCTTGAGCGACCGTGTTGAAAGCCACCGCGGGCTCGGATCGGATCGACCTCACGACCGCGGATCAAGGCCGTCGCGGCGATCCCGACCACGCACATCACGGCGGCCATGACGAAGATCGCCCCCGCGCCCAACGATTCGCCGATCACTCCGGCGATGATGGCGGCGGCCACGTTGCCGGCGTGATCGAACGCCTGATTCCGCCCCGTCCGCCGGGCCAGCCCCGCGCTTCCCACCAAGCCCAGCGTGAGCCCCGCCATGGCCGGTCCGAAAACGGTCGAGGTGGACCCGATCAGAGCCTGCGAGATCAAGACCACCGTCGGCGTGGCCCAGAACACCATCGCCAGCGAGCCCAGGCCAACCGCCGCGAACGCGCACGCCAGGACCAATCGCTTTTCCCGAGCCCAATCGACGAGCGCCCCGGCGGGCGTTTCCGACACCAATCCCGCCGCCCCCATGATCGCGAGCGCCATCCCGATCCGGCCCGCGTCCCAGTGGTGAACCGAGGCCAGATACACCGCCACGAACGGGCCCAAACCCCCGCGCACGTCCGACATGATGAACGAAAGAACGTCCAGCCCCAACAGACTGCGCGAGGAAGGATGTATTCCGCGATCCAGGTTCGTCGTCATGAGTCCTCCCAGCATCGGTCGGGTGCGTTCTCCCCAGACCCCGAGTTCAGTCACGAATCGAGCTTGAGCACAATCCGTGCCGAATCCTTGGCTCGGCGTGTAAACATGACAAACTCGCGAGGAATTCTTCGATAAGCCTTCGTCCATGCGATCGTTTCGGGGCGGACTCGCCCACCCGGGTGGGGGAATCTTGCCCAACGGCGGGTCTCGCGCCGGGGGCATGGGCGCTCTCATGCTCGTGATTCGACAGGGCCGGCGGGAACTCGCGAGTCTCGTCTTCCCACGCCGGCTCGCGACGCATAGCCTGGTAACGGCTCCGTGTCGTTTCGGGAATCGCGGGGACCCAATCATTCCCATGATCAGAGTTCCTTGAGGATTCGCATGTCGGCAAGCGTGGAATCGATGGTCGACGGGCAAGGCCGGGTCGATGACGCGGGGGGCGGGGGGCTCTCGGCCCGCGATATCGGTCGGCGGCGGCCCGATTCGGACGAATGGTTGATCCGTGGCCTGAATCTCACCGTCGAGCCGGGCGAACGCGTGGCCCTGATCGGTCCCACGGGGGCGGGAAAAACCGTGTTCTTGCGGGCGATCGCCACGCTCGACCCGATTCAGGAGGGGGCCGTCCGGTGGAGTGATCGCCTGGTGACGGGGGATTTCGCCCCGGTATATCGCTCTCATGCTGTTTATTTGCACCAGCGCGCGGCCTTTGACGACGCCAGTGTCGAGCGGATTCTCAGGCATCCTTTCACAATGCGCGTCCACCGTGGGCGAGCCTACGATCGAGCCCGCGTGATCGAGCTGCTCCAAGGCGTCGGACGGGGCGAATCGTTCCTCGAGCAATCCAGTCGCGACCTCTCGGGGGGCGAATCCCAGATCGTCGCCCTGGTGCGAGCGATCCAGCTCGATCCCGATCTGCTCTTTCTCGACGAGCCCACGGCCTCGCTCGACCGCGCGACCACGCGTGCCGTCGAGAGCCTGATCGAGCGCTGGCGCGAAGAGCGACGCGGACGCGGGAGCCTCGTTCTCGTCAGCCACGACCTGGAGCAGACCAGGCGCGTCGCCACCCGCCGTCTGATACTCACATCCACTGGCCTTCATCCCGAGAACTGAGCATGGACCACGCCTATACTCGACTCACGACCGGGCAGCTCTCGATCGCCTCGGGATTAGTGCTCGTCAGCGCTGGCGCGTCGATGGCGCTTTCGCTAGGCATCGAGCGCGGGCTGTTGGTGGCGGCTGTGCGGATGGTCGTCCAGCTCATGGCCGTCGGCCTGATTCTCGACTGGGTCTTCGCCCTGGACCATCCGGCGGCGGTGGCGCTTGTGCTCGTGGCGATGACGCTGATCGCGGGGGTGTCGGCGGGCTGGCGAGCCGGCGCATCGTACCGAGGGATGATCGCGAACGGCCTGATCGGGGTGACGCTCGGTTCCTGGGGGGCCTCGGCGATCGCGCTTCTGGTCGTGGTTCGCGTCCACCCCTGGTACACTCCGCAATTCGCGATCCCGCTGGTGGGGATGATCCTGGGCAACACGATGAACGGCGTCTCCCTGGGGCTTGACCGGCTCACCAGCGAGCTGGTCGCCCGCCGTGGCCAGGTCGAGTCGACCTTGGCTCTTGGGGCGACCCGCTGGGAGGCCGCCTTGCCGATCATCAGATCCTCGGTCCGTACCGGCCTGATCCAAACAATCAACACCATGGCCGCCGCGGGGATCGTCACGCTCCCCGGCATGATGACCGGCCAGATGCTCGCCGGCGCGACCCCCCTCGACGCCGTCAAATATCAGATGGTCATTATGTTTCTGATGACCTTCGCGATCGTCGCCGGTTCGATCGTGGCCGCCATCCTGGCCTTTCGCCGGCTCTTCACGGCCGATCATCAGCTTGATTTGTCTCGCTTGGTCGAGCGAAAAGCAGGCGGTTAAAGGATGAATCGGCTCAAGTCCTCGTCCTGAACCAGCGCATCGAGTCGCGACTTGACGAGCTGGGAATCGATGACGACCTTTTTCTCGACCCGGTCGGGAGCGTCGAAGCTGAGCTCCTCAAGCACGCGCTCGAGGATGGTGTGCAGCCGCCGCGCGCCGATGTTCTGGGTCGAATGGTTCACCTGGAACGCGAGGTCGGCCATGGTCGTGACCGCCTCGTCGTCGAATTCGAGCTCGATGCCCTCCGCCCCCATGAGCGCCTGATACTGCCGAAGGAGCGACGACCGAGGCTCCCGCAGAATCCGCGCGAAATCGTCCCGGGTCAGGTCGTGCATCTCGACCCGGATGGGGAACCGCCCCTGGAGCTCGGGCATCAGGTCGGCGGGCCGGGACCGATGAAACGCGCCGGCGGCGATAAACAGCACGTGGTCGGTCTTGACCGGACCGTGCTTGGTGTTGACCGTCGTCCCCTCGACGATCGGCAAAAGGTCGCGCTGAACGCCCTGACGCGAGACGTCCGGGCCCCGCTGAGATCCCTCGTCGGTGGTGATCTTGTCGATCTCATCCAGAAACACGATCCCCGATTCCTCGGCCAGGACGACCGCCTCCCGGGTGATTTTCTCGGGGTCGACGAGCTCGTCGATCTCTTGTTGAAGCAGGATCGCCCGAGCCTTCGCGAGCGGCACTCGACGCGACTGAGACGACTTAGGAATGATTTTCTCGAACATGTTCTGGAGATCCATCTCCATTTGCTCGAAATTGCCGGCCCCCAGGATCGACACCGGGGCCATCGCGCGACCGGGGAGGGTGATTTCGACCTCCCGGTCCTCGAGCTCGCCGGCGACCAGCCGGGCTCGCATCTTTTCACGAGAGCGGTGACGCCTCTCGGCGGCCTGATCCCCGGGCTGCCGGTTTTCCGACGGGGCCGGTGGCAGCAAGAGATCAAGCAGTCGTTCCTGGACCTGTTCCTCGGCTTGCTTGACGACCTTTGCGCGCTCGGATTTCTTGACGAGCCCGATCGCGACCTCGACCAGGTCGCGAATCAGCCCCTCGACGTCGCGGCCGACATATCCGACCTCGGTGTATTTGGTGGCCTCGGCCTTGATGAATGGAGCGCCCACGAGCTCGGCGAGCCGGCGGGCGATTTCGGTCTTGCCGACGCCGGTGGGTCCGATGAGCATGATGTTCTTGGGGGTGACCTGGGCGCGGAGGTCGTCCGGGAGTTTGCGTCTCCGCCAGCGATTTCTTAGCGCGATCGCGACGGCCCGCTTGGCCTCGGGCTGGCCGACGATGTCTCGATCGAGCTCGGCCACGATCTCTCGAGGGGTCAGCTCACGCTTGCTCTCCTGGTCGGACACGGCGACATCTCCAGTGCGATTGGGCGGATCCTAAAGCGCTCCCAGGCAATCTCCCACCTTGACCGAATACGCCAGCGAGGTTGACGGCGCGGCGGCTCGCGCGCGGTGTTC
>JAKBAP010000339.1 GCA_021808995.1 Planctomycetota bacterium
CCTTTCGTTCTAGCCTCCCTGACCCGGCTGGAGACCAGCCTCGAGCCAAGCCAGGCTCTAGTCCATCGCGCCACGGTAGCGCGACACGAAAATCGGCCGCCGGTGTGCACCAACTCGACCGATAGGGACAGTCTATCCAACCGGCCCGATCGGATCAACGGCCCTCTCGGAAACAGGACCAGGAATCTTTCCGCCTGGGTTCGGTGGTTTGAATCCGGCCCTGGACGTGGAGATCGCCCCTGGCCCGAGATTCAAGGGTGTTTCTCGGGATGTCCAGCGCGAGGCTTCACGATCGAACCCCCGCCGACGCGAGGACATCTCCTCGATGGCGTCGCGCGATGTATCGGCCCATGCCGGTTCCAGGAACGATCTACCAATCGACCTGGCCGACGTATTTCCCGTTCAAATAGATGGCGTTTTCCGGGATGACGGTATTCGCCGGGAAGGTGGAATTGAACAGATAAGCCCCCGCCCCAACCGTCGAGCCCGAACCGAGCGACGCGCGATCGAGGACGGCCCCCGCGCCGATCGCGACGTCGTTGCCCAGGACCGCGTTGACGTTGGGACCCGAGAGAATCACCGCGTTGTCGGCCGCCCGGAAACCCTTGCCGATCGTGAGCGTGCCGCCCAAGGGTGAATTAATCGTCACGTGAAGTCCCGTATGGGCAATGGAAGCGATCGAGATCGGCTGGCCCTGGTCGGCCCGGATGGCGTTGGCCCGCCCCAGGTGAAAGGCCGCCTGCCAGGCCCGCATGCCAATCTCGACCTTGCCGGTGAGCCTGCCGGGAAAGGTGCTTAAAATCGTCCCGATCAAGCCTTGATGGGGCGTCAGGAACTCCGGCCCGCTCTTCGAGGTCTCGTAGGGGTCCTTGTTCGGACCAGGCTCGCGGTTCGCCCCCAGGATGTTCGAAGTCCGGCCATTGTAGATTCCCCCGATCGTGGGGTTTCCGCCAGGGTTGATCCCGGTCGCGGGATCCCCTTGATAAAGCTGAGTATATCCGACGGTCAGCGCTTCATTCTGGGCGAGGGTGTTCGTGATCGTCGAACGGTCGTTCGCCGTCATTGGCGCGACCAGGCCCAGACTGGGATGATCCGCCTCGGCCTGGGTGGTCACGTTCTTGCCAGGCAGCACGTTGAAACCGGTCGGGATCGTGACTCCGGGCCCGACCCTCGCGCGGGCCGAGACCATGGCCCCCGGCTGAACCGTCGCCCCATCAATGAGCGCCCCGGGGCCGATCGATGTCGGCTGGCCCGCCGCGAAGTACCCGCCGATCGTGCTTGACCCCTCGATCGTCGCGCCAAAGCCCACCACAACCTGGTCACCGATCTTGATCACCGCGTGGGGAGATTTGCCGCTCGGGTCCGGAACCAGGGTCGAATTGTCGAGAATACTGGTCAAGTTCCCGATCTTGATCGCCCCGGAGTGACCATTGAGCGTGGCGAAGGGCCCGATGAAACCTTGCAGCCCGACCACGACCGACTGACCATGAATGATCTTCACCGTGGGGTCGATGAAGGTCGCCTTGCTCGCCGGTGACGCGAACGGCAAAACGGGTGTATTGGGATGCACCGCCAGATAGCCGATCGGGTTTTCCAGGAGCGGTGAGACCATCCCCCCGCTGGGCGTGCGGCGGTCCTCAAGCTCGAGGACGCTCCCGATAAACGCACGCTTGCAACGCCGGCCGGCCCGGGCTCGTTCCATGAGCGAATGGATCCTCTGTTCTCGAGGAGACTTAAACCCTAGGGACTCGATGAAATGGCGCGATAAGGTCGCATATTCGTGGATTATCGGCTGTAACGACTGGGCGACTTGAATCGACCTTGGCGATTTTGTTCGGCGCGGGGAATTCTGGGAGTCGACGAGAGACTTCCCGATCCGCCTGTCTTTGTCGGATGGTTGTGGATCTCGTTTTTCCAGACCAGGATCAGTAGTCGATGACACCCCATCGCGAGTCAGAACGAATCCTTGTTTCCCATGGTATGATGCAAGTTGGGAGGGATCTATGGCCGCAAACAAGACGGTGGTTTCGAAGCGGGCTCTCGGGGAGGGTGCGTTGGCGTGCCCCGCTCCGTCGCGGAGGGTCGACGAGGTTCGTGGCTTGTTTCGTCTCGGTCGGGCAATGTTCTCGCGATTGACGGGGTATTCCGAGCGAGCGATCGCCGACTGGGAGCGGGGTAAGCCAATGAGCGAACCTGCTCGACGCCAGATTGAGGAGCTCGCGCGGTTCCGGGACCGGCTGGCCGAGGTGGTCTCGGCCGACACCATTCCGGGCTGGCTGGATGCTCCCAACCCAGCCTTTGGCGGCCTCAAACCTCTTGAGGTCATCGAACGAGGCGAGATCGACCGCCTCTGGAGCATGATCTTCTACCTGGAATCGGGCGTGCCGGGCTGAGACTTTGGCCCCTTGCAAGTCATCTGGGTTTCTCGACTCCAATCATCTCCAGCTCATCCCATTCTCAAACGAGGAAATCGCCCACAGGGTCGTCGTGGCGATTCGCAACCGGCGGCTGGCCCCGAAATCCCGCCCCGATGATCTCGTTTCGCCGGAGGCGTCCTATGGTTTCCTCATGGGGACAGTGATGATCCGTGAACGCGCGGGCCATGGAGGACCATGCGATCGCGTTTTGGGGCGAGCGAAGACTCGAGGATGAGCACCATGAGACGGCGCGGCCGAGAGACCCGGCGAGGAGTCAGTCGAAGGGGCCTGGGTTTTGAGCCCTTGGAGCCGCGGCGGTTGCTCTCGACATTCGTGGTCGACAACACCGCCGATTCCGGGGCCGGCTCGTTGCGTCAAGCCATTCTCTCGGCCAATGCCGATCCCAGCCCGGGCACCGACAATATCTTTTTCGACATTCCGGCCTCGACCTCGGCCAATCTCGCCACTCCGGTCGCGGGTTTCGATCCTGGCCGGCAGCTCTGGACGATCTCGCCCGCGAGTCCCCTGCCCGCCATCACGCGAGCGGTCAATCTCGACGCCTTTACCCAGGCCGAGTCGGGAACTCCCTTCCTTTATCCCGGCGAAATCAGCTCGGATCAGCAGTTCATCAGTCTCTCGACGCCAGCGACGGGTGGTTCGTTCACGCTCACGACGTCGAGCCCGCTGCCCGTCGCCATGACTGCCTCGATCCCGTATGACGCGACATCGAGCGTGGTTCAGGCCGCCCTGGAATCGATCGTTGGCGCGGGCAATGTGCTGGTGACTGGTGGGCCTCTCAACACGGCCGGTTTCACGGTCGCGTTTCAAGGGACCTACGGCTCCGAGGCCATCCCCACCATGACGGCGACGGGAAGTTTCACCGGAACGGGAGCGACCCCGACGATCAGCGTGTCGACATCCCAGATCGGCGGCATCGCCGGCACGCCGACCTATATCGTTTCCGTGCCAAACTCATCGGCCGCCCTTTCAGGATATAACGCCCAGGTCCGCGTCTTGCTCGAGGGTTCGCTGACCACGGGGGCGACGGGGCTCGTGGTCGACGCACCCAATTGCATCATCCGAGGGCTGGCGATCGACGGCTTCTCGACGGGTGTCTCCATTCAGAGCACCGGCGATGCCGGCGACCTGATCCAGGGCGATTTCATCGGGCAATACCTTGTCTATCCCGTCGACACCGAGACCGGATCGCCCCTGCCCGCGCCCAATAACGTCGAGCTGCTGGGCTCGGGTAACAGTCAGCAAGGGCTGGTGATCCAGGGCTCGAACGCCACCGTGGGTGGTATCGATCCCCAGGCGGCCGACGCCATCGCCGGCAATGGCGCTCAGGGGATCCTGATCCTTCCCGGGGCGACCGGAAATCAGGTGCTCGATTCCCAGATCGGCGTCGTCGGGCCGTCGTCAAATGGGCGGTATTTTCAGGCCGGCAATGGCGCGGAGGGGGTCCTGATCGAATCGTCGGGATCGTCCGCGAATCCCCCGTCGATTGTCTATACCTCGAGCAACACCATAGGCGGGGCGGTCGCCGGATCGGGAAACGTGATCTCGGCGAATTTCGCCGACGGCGTCCACATTGAGGGCCCCGGCTCGACCCGAAACCTGGTCCAGGCAAACTACCTCGGCATCGCCCCCGGTGGGGGCTTTATCTATGGAACCGGTGATCCTGGGAATCACTCGAACGGCATCTTCATCGATGGCGCTCCCGACAATCAGATCGGCGGCCCGGTCGCGGCCGACGGCAATATCATCGGTGCCAACGGCGGCTCGGGCGTTGAGATCAGTGGCTCCGACGCAACGGGCGAAACCGTCGCCGGCAATATCATTGGACTGATCGCGTCGGGAACCGCCGTGCTGGGAAACGCCCTTGATGGCGTCGCGGATTATTCGCCGAGCAACACCATCGGGCCGGGGAACGTGATCTCGGCCAACCTGGTCGGCGTCCTGATCTCAGGCGCGCAGGCGACCAACGTCCTGGTGAATAACAACCTCATCGGCACCGATTCGTCCGGAACCGCCGCGTTGGGGAACGCGCTTCAGGGCGTGCTGATCGAAGACGCGACCGACAACGTGATCCAGGGCAATGGCCAGGGCTCGCAGGTGATCTCGGGCAATCAGATTGGCGTCCAGATCGATGGCTCGACCTCGACCCGAAACCTGGTCGCGGGAAACTATATCGGCGTCGACAAGACAGGCGCTGCCGACCGTGGCAACTCGGGCGAGGGGGTCCTGATCGAGAATGCGTTTGGCAACACGGTCGGTGGCACCACGGCCGCGGCGGCCAACGTGATTTCGGCCAATCAGTGGGGCCTGCGCATTGATGGGGCGACCGCCGTCCAGAACCTCGTCGAGGGAAACCTGATCGGCACCGACTCCACCGGGACCAAGCCCCTCGGCAATGAGATCAACGGCGTCGTCATCTCAACGAGCGCGTCAAACAACACCCTCGGCGGAACGGTCGCCGGGGCGGGCAACACGATCGCCTATAACGTGGCCGCCGGCGTGAGCGTGGCCTCGGGAACCGGCGATTCGATTCTCTCGAACGCGATCTTCTCGAACGGCCATCTCGGCATCGATCTGGTCGCCCCTGGAGACCCTCCAAGCGGTGTCACGCCCGACCAGCCTGGCATCCGGGTCGGGCCCAATAACCTGCAGAATTACCCCATCGTGATCGCCGCCGTCGGCGGTTCCGGCGGCCAGGGCCAGGCGACCTTGAACAGCCTGCCGCTCACGTCGTTCCTGGTCCAGTTCTTCAGCAACGTGATCCCCGACCCGTCTGGATACGGCCAGGGCCAGACGCTGCTCCAGACCCAGACCGTAACCACCGATAGCTCCGGCAACGCGAGCCTCGTCTTGAACCCTGCCGGCGGCCTGCCGGCCAATGCCTGGATCACCGCGACGGCCACCAATCTCGCCACCGGAGACACATCGGAATTTTCCAACGCCGTCTCGGCCCAGCCCGTGAGCGTGCGGCTCGCCGCCGCGACCCAGACCGTCGACGCGACCTCCGGCTCGGCCGTGATTCAGGTCGACCGAGTGGGCAATCCCAACGCGATCGTTTCCGTCGACTATGCGTCCTCGAATGGGACGGCCCAGGCCGGCCAGGATTACACCGCCGTCTCGGGCGTGCTCACATTTCAGGCCGGCCAGATGACGAAGACCTTCAGCGTGCCGATCCTCGAGAATCTCGCCCAGACGGCCGCCTCGACAACGGTCAACCTGGCCCTCACCCAGCCGACCGGCGGCGCGACCCTGAGCACCCCCACCACCGAGGTCCTCACGATCGTCGACAATCAAAACACACCGGAAGA
>JAKBAP010000340.1 GCA_021808995.1 Planctomycetota bacterium
CGCTTGCGTCTTCCGTGAGGCTTGTGTGCGAATCAGAGCTGGAAGTTGAAGAGCTTGTTCCACCACCTGAGGAGCCACCAGGCGAGGGTGTGGGTTCCGCCGTCGATCTTCGCGAACCCCCTGAGCCCAGGCTGAAGCGTGAGGTCGGGGTTATCGATCGGGATAATGACCTCATAGACCGCCGTCAGCGGCCGGGCATTCCCCGTCTTGGGGTCGGGCTTGGACGCGACCTCGCCGCCGGCCATGTTCGAAAGCTCGGTCGGGACCTCGTCGCGGCTGCGGGGCGAAATCTCCGAGACCCGGCTCTTGAACGTCGTCTCCGCCTTGCCATAAACCTTCACCCAGGCCACGTTCTTCGGGTTGATTAAGAGAATGTCGGACTGATCCAGGATCATGTGCGCTTCCAGCCGGTGGGGATCGCCAATCTCGCAAAACGGCTTGCCAGGCTTGAGCCACTGACCAAGCGTCTGATGCTCGGGTACGCCCACCACGCAACCACCAAGATTGGTCTTGAGCGTGAGCTTGCCGATCTGCTCGTTGATCTTGGCCAGCATCGGCTCGAGCTTCTCGGCGTATTCCTCGAATTGCTTGGCCTGGGCTCGGTTCTCGCGGGCGGCCGAGCGCCCATACCACTGGGCCTTGTGAAAAGCGATTTCCTGGTCCCCCTGGCGCTGAATCAGCTCTTTTTGCTTCTCCAGATTCGAGAGCTGGGCCAGGACCGTGTCCTTCGCGACCCAGTCTCCATTCTTGACGTTGAGCTCGACGAGCTTACCCTCGACCTCGGCGTAGACTTCCTCGGGCTTGGAGAGCTTGAGCACCATCGACCCTTGCACCCGCAAGGGGGTCGGGATCAACAGGATGAGCCCGGCAATCACCAGCAGCGTGCCGACGAATGCGGCCGTTCGCCCCTTTTTCATTTTCCGCAGCCTCCCCGGCGTGGTCACGAACTTGCCAATCTGGTAGATGGGCATCCCCAACAGAGGGACGAGCGAGCCCAAGGCCAGCAGATAACTCACCGATTCGAGCTTGTACGGCTTCAGGATCTGAGACATGAACCACAAAATCGCGAATGTCACGAACCAGCGATACACATAGCTGGCGAACGCATACATCACGAACAAAATCCTGCGCGAGCGGGGCAGATAGCTTTGCACCGGGATCTCGAGCCCGAGAATCTTTTCCTGGATCAGGTACGAGAAAAACTGGTTGCTCTTGATCCGCAAATTCGGGATCTCAAGCCAGTCCGCCATCACATAATAGCCGTCGTACCGCAGGAGCGGATTGGCGTTGAACATGATCGTGTTCACCGAGCAGATGAACATCGTCGCCATCGCGAGGCTGTTCAAGAGCCCCGGCGTCGAATACCACCAGACCCAGGTCGCGATGCTGGCCAGGAAGCACTCAACATAGATCCCGGCCGCCGAGATCCAGATTCGCTTCCATTTATTAGGCAACAGCCAGCTATCGGTCACGTCGCAATAAAGCGCTGGCGTGAGCACCAGGAACAAGATGCCCATTTCATGGACCTCGCCCCCGTAATGCTTGGCGGTCAGGCCGTGGCCGAACTCATGGATGATCTTCACCCCAGCCAGGCAGACCCAGAAACTGAGGATCGTCCACCAGTTGAAAAAGCTCTGAAAGTCCGGGAGCTTCTCGTAGAATTGCTTCCACTGGCTCCCCACCAGCAAAAGCGCCATCACCATCGAGAGCGTGCTCAAGGTGACGAACGTCCGGGTGAAAATCCAGCTAAAATACGGATACATCCCGGTCAAGAGCCGCTCGGGATCGATGACCGGGATCTTGATGAAGAGGATGTTGGCGAAAAAACCCCAGATTTTCCGCCAGCGATTCTTGCGGCGGCGACGAATCAGCACCTTGCCCTGCTCACCCGAATCGATCAAAACCACGCCCGCCTCGTGAAGCTGGGCGACGAAACGGGTCAGGTCGTCGATGGCGATCGTCTGGGGGCGGTACTTGCGCTCGAAGGCCTTCTTGACGTCCTGGAGGTTTTGCTTACCGTCGAATTGCTGGAGTAGGAAATATTCCTCGATCTTGAAGCGAAAATATTTGAGCGCGAGCGGGTCCTTCACGACATAGTGAGTCATCCCCTCGTAGAATTGGGGCTGAACGACCAGGTCGGGACGCAGCCTGGGCCTCAAGTGCTCGGCCGATTGGCCGAGCGGCATGGCGGGTGTCAGGGTTGGGGCCGCGCTCATGGGACAAGCACCCTCGGGGTGGGGATGAGCCAGATCTTGGGGACAAGGAACCAGCGGGGCGGAACTCGCGAGCGCCCCGCGGGATGGGTTTATTCCGCCCGTGCGGTCCGCTCCGGCTGTTTACCGGCGTCGGCCGTGATCTCGGGGATGAAAAGGGTGATCTTCACCATGAGCCCAGGGCTAAGCTCGAAATTGGGATTCTCGACCTCGGCCCGAACTCGCACGCCAGTCTCGCCGATCGTCTGCAACTCGGGATGGATGAAGGTGATCTTGCCCCGGAATTTCTTCTTCTCAATCGGCAGCGGAGTCGTGTGCGCCGAGGTGATCCGCGGCTGAAGCTCGACGACTTGGCCGACCTTCACCCGGTTGATGTACTCGAGCGGAACATAGGGGTCGACGCAGAGCTTCGTCGGGTCGGCCAGAACCACCACGGCCTCGTTGGCCCGCACACTCTCGCCAGGCTGCTTCTTACGATCGAGAATGACCCCGTCAAACGGAGCCACGATCGTGTGCTCCTTTAACGTTTGCTTGGCCAGATTGAGCTCGGCCGTGGCGATGTCGTGGTTCTCCGTGGCCTCGAGCAACTGCGCCTCCGCCACCTTGAGCTCTCCCTCGGCCTTCTGGACCTCTTCATCCGAGACCATCCCAGGCTTACGCTGATTGAGCCGCGTATTACGGGCGACGACCGCGACCGCGACCTCGCGCTGGGCCTTCGCCTTTTCCGTGGGCCCAATGCTCTTGGCCTGGAGCTCGTTCTTGGCGACGGTGAGCTCGGCGATCTCGTGATGCAGGGTGCCAATCAGGCCCCCTTTCTTCACCTGCATGCCAATCTTGAGCTCAATGTCCTGGATCACACCCTCGCGGAGGGCGGCCACTTCGGATTTCGAGATCCAATCGAGGTTCTTGAGCTCCTCGAGGACGACGGCCTGGAAACCGGGCTCCGCCGGGGCCTCTCCCTTACCCGTCTGGGCCAGCGCGGCCGCGCCCAGCGTGATCAGGCATCCCGCGGACAAGGCCGCGATCGATCGATGGAACTTCATGGCTCGAGCAAACCTCCTCGTTTTCGGGTGATCGGCCGGGGGCGACCCCAGCGCTCTGGACGCGACTCAGACGGCTCTCATGTTCGATCGCTCACGGATCGGCCGGGATCAATACAGGAACGGCCAGCGGAAAAGCACCGATTCGTAAAACACCTGGATCGGCTTGCGGAGCAGATAGTAGGCGAGATTGGTCGTGCCACAGTCGACCCGTGTCCGAACCTCGGCCCCGGGCCGCATCTCGGTGATGTGGTTTCGCGCGAGATAGTCCTGGCGAATGTCCTCGCTAAAGCCAACTTCCATCTTGACGACGTGCCGGTTCTTGTATTGCTCGGACTCGGCCATCGTCTCGGCCCCCGGCGCGATCCGCCGCACATAGCCGCGATAGCGATGCTCGGGATCGGTCATGGTCACGAAATGGGCGGTCAGGCTCGAGCCAGCCGCCTTCTTGCCCGATTTCACGTCGGCCTCGAGCTTGCTCTTCGCCGCCAGGATCGGACCCATGTCGTCGTCGGGAATCTCAACCTCCAGGACCCATTCGCCGTCCGTCGCCGCGAGCTGCATGAGCTCGGTCCCGATCTCCACGGGTCGACCCATGAGCTCCCGGCGCGGCTCCCAGGTCGTCACGATCCCATCCTGAGGCGCTCGAATCGTCATCGAGTCGAGCTGCTCGTTGATGATCTCGATTCGCTCTCGCGAGCTCTTCGCCGTCAGCCGGGCCTCGGCCTTTTGCGCCTGGATTTGGAGCTTCTCTTGATCCGACTGGCTCGAGCTGAGCTTTTGGGCTTGCAGTTCCAGCGAAAGCACCTGGCTCTCCGCCTTTTGCATCTCCGCCATCAGCCCCTTGTGTTCCTTTTGCAGGTCCAGGCTGTCCAGCCTGACCAGCACGTCCCCCTTGTGAACTCGGTCGTTGTGATCGACGACCACCTCCGAGACCTTGCCGGCGATCGGCGCGTAGACCTTACGCCTTTCCTCGGGCAAGAGCGACCCGTGCCCCTCGATCGTGAGCGTGCACGGGACAAACGCCATCGCCAGGATGATCACCAACACCGCCACCGCGGCGGCCACGATCTTGGCCAACGTCCGGCCCCGAAACATCCGCCACGGCGAGCTCATCGCCTTGAAGACCGGCTTCAAGAAGATCTTGTGATGCTCCTGAGCATTCCAAAGCGCGGTCGACGCATGCCGCGACACGACCTCGGTCCGGGCATGCATGTCGGTCGGCGCGAGCTCGTCGCCAATCTGCTCCGCCACCAGGCAGCCATAGGCGACCTTTTCCTTGTGCTCCGCCCCTTGCTCGGTGTCCGGCTTGTAAAGCAAGGTCACGACGACAACCTTGGAACCCGACTCGTCAACGTACATCTCAAGCGCGTCGCGCAAATCGGGGGCCAGGCCATCCGTGTTGCCCGTGTAAACCAGATCCTCCCCCGAACGAATCACCACCTTGCAGAGCCTCGTCAGCTCGCGGACCAGGTTCGACCGCTGCTCGACAACCTCCTGGCTGCTCACCGCCTCGACCATCACCCGGCCGGAAATCTTGAGCGCCACGCTCAATCGGTCGCATCCCACCAGCCGCTTGCCATCATTGACAACCGCGTAGGACGTCTCCTTGAGATCAAGCGTCCCGTGAATCTGATGCGTGAAACCCTCGAGCTGATTCCAGAGCCTCTGTTGCGACATCATCTGACGCATCTGGCGGTTCTTGAGATACGTCCCCGCGAGGTCGCAGAGATCCCCCACGAACCGAAGCGTACTCTTCTGCTGAGCAGCCCGCCGCGTGGGGTCCATCAAAATCTCAAGCAAGCCCACTACCTGCTTGTCAACCATCAGCGGTGCCGTGATCAACGCGAACTCGGTCGGGTTAAATGCCTGCGGCATCCCCTCGATCACCGCCGACGGCGGAATGATCTGCGCCTGCGTCGCCTGCAACATCGCCGACAAAAGCGCGTCGTGCGGCGCGGTCTTGACGCGGCCATCCATC
The DNA here is from genome assembly GCA_021808995.1 of Planctomycetota bacterium. GTDB lineage: Bacteria > Planctomycetota > Planctomycetia > Isosphaerales > Isosphaeraceae > JAKBAP01. The sequence goes on from JAKBAP010000340.1 coordinate 5,235, forward strand.
AGCCCCGTCATCCCAAATTCCACCTGATATTGCAGCCGCAATCCACCACGGCCGTCCAACATCCAGAACGCGCCACCGTTGGCCGCCACCGCCGCCACCGCTCGATTCAAAAACTCGACGTAAAACTCCGCCGGCTGAATGTCCGATTCCGCCAGATCGGCGATCTCGGCCACCAACTTACGAATCTGCGTCTTCGTCTGCTCAAGCAGCCCAGGGTCGATCGTTTCTTCCGTCATGGTCGTACCAGGGGGGAAAAATCGCCTTGATCCAGCGGCGTCGCGCCAGGACATGCCCTGGCTGTTTCGGACGACGTTCACCAGACGAAATCCACGCCTCACCCGGCCATCGCCGCGTCACGACGACAACCTCACGACCGAACAGGACGACAACACACCATGACTTCCCTGACCATTTTTCAAGACCCTTAATCTGGGCTGTCTAGGAAACAAAGCGAATCTGGGATGAGCGAGTCCCACGGATGACCTTCCAAGCAGACCTGTAGAG
>JAKBAP010000341.1 GCA_021808995.1 Planctomycetota bacterium
CGCGGGACGCCCCGGCAAGACCGCGCCAGGGCGAATTCAAGGGGCGGTCACGGTCGCGGCCTCGGCCGTCGTGGGCTTGGCCAGCGGCACCGGTGGCTTATCAGCCCCAATGTGCGAGCGCAAGATGCGCCTGACCTCGATAATCGCCTCGGGGTCCTTTTGCACTCCGTGGTCGGAGCGGACGACTTTCTCGGAGCTCACGCCGTCGAGGTGGGCACTCCGGTAGGCGACCACGCCGTCGGTCGATTTGTCGACCCCACCTGGCCGGTTGGAGCCGATAATCGAGTGAAACTGGGCCTTGCCCGCCTTCATGGCCAGCATCGCCGAGAGGATCGGAGAATCCGGCTCGAGGGTCTCGATTGAGGTCGGTAAGCGGCGAAACCTTCGGGAATCGAAGGCGTCGGGGTTGTCCTTGACCAGGCGGTAAAGCAGGTCATGAATATGGTCGGAATCGGAGATCAAGTTCGAGCTCACGCGGCCGACCACGCCCCGCGAATAGACCGACCCGTGGTGGGGGGTGGCCAACATCACGACCCGGCTGACAAAGGGGAGGGGCTCGAAGAAAAAGTACGTCCGGAGCTCGTCGGTGACTTCCTTGGGTCCGATGACCTCGTCGAAAAACGAGCGGTCGGAATAGAGCCTCCAGAGCTGATCACCGCTGGAAACCGCCATCGATCGGCTCAGGAGCCCCCCCATGCTGTGGCCGAGGAGGACCATTCTCTCAAACGCGGGGTCGCTACCATCGGGGTCATACATGCGCTTGGCGTCATTGAGAGACGCGCGCAGACCCGAGGCCGCGATCGGAATCGGCACGCCGGTTGGATACATATAAAGCATGAACTGATACTTGGCCTGAATCACGGGATCGCGCAAGAGCTCGTTGAGCATCGGGATCCAGGCGAGCGGGGTCGAGATCAGGCCGTGGACCATCACGACGGGGATCTTCCCAGGCTCGTAGGGGCGGATCAGGAGCAGATTCGCGCGTTCGAGCGAGTGTTCCGGTCGGAGCAAGCCCGACCAGCGATAACGGTCAAGGTCGGTTCTCGACCACATATAGGCCAAGGGCGTGGTGAGATCCGACTCAAGCGCCAGCGCGGTCGGGCCCCGGCCGACCGTCCGTCTCTGAACGGGGTCGATGAGCTCAAGGGTACACTCACGGGCCTGGCGGACATCGACGTTGGGGTCGCGAAGCCGAGAATTGGGGGTCAGGAACGCCGTCAACGGAAAGGCCATCTCGGTGGGATAGAAGCGTTCCTTGGGGTCGCGGACCCCTTTCTCGACCTTGGCCTCGCGAATGCCAATCAAGGGGACGCCCAGGCCGTATTCATAACTGTGCGAGCTCAGGCCCGTCACCTCGAAATCGGAGGCGAGCTTGATTTTGTGAACGTCGCTCGATTTCCAGGGCGATTCGGCGAGGACGATCCGGAGCACCTGTTCCCGGCCATGGACCTTGAAGGGGATGGTCTCGCCGTTCTGGAGCTGGATCTCTCCCTTGGACTCGGCCGCCCGGATCAAGCGGTCGACGCCGGCGTTATAGATGTCGCACGCCAGGCGAAAACGCGGGTCGGAGGGCCCGCGCCCGCCGATCAATTCAGGATCGAAGAGGTAATCATGAGCATACGCCGCCGCGTCCAGGAAGCGGTCGATGGCCTGGGGCTTTCGCCACCGGTCGAGCCGCTTGCCCTCGATCCATGAGAGCTCGGCGAGAGCATAGACCAGCTCGGTCTCCGGGCTCTTTTGCGCGAGCTTTTCCAGGCGCAACAGAGCGCTCGCGACATCGCGGCGGTAATCACGCTCAAGGTCGTATCGGGTCAGCGTCTCGAGCGTCCGTTCGCTCGGTCGATCGATCCCCGAGAGACTACGCTGAAACGACGATGTCGCGCGATCCCCGCGAGCGGGGGCGATGGTCACGTCCGACCACCCCACGAGCGCTCCCATGAGCACGGTCACCTGCACAAGCGGCATGGCGGGTCACTCCCTTGAACCCACGCCGGAACGCCCCGAAGACGTCCCAGCCGCGTTCGTTAACGGATCATGACGCGGAGCCGAACCCCGGTCAATCCCGGTCCCACACTCGGGCGACGGAAGCCTTCCGCCGCGTCTCGCCACGACCCGCGCGGACATCCATGTCCATGCGATCGCGCATCATTCTTGATCGACCGGCGGCCGTGGTCAAAATGAGAAATTCGCCAGGGACCAGAGACCAGACCCCTCGCTCCACCAGAACCGCCCGGAAACCGTTCACGAACCATCCCCGGGGTTCTCGGGTCGGTTGGACGCCAGATAATCGTCAATCACCCGATCGATCGGCCCGTCCGCAACGAGCTCGCCCTTTCGCATCCAGAGGCCCCGCGTGCAGAGCTCGCGCAAGGAGCCCATGTCGTGCGAGACCAGGATCACGGCGTTGGAACGGTCAAGGAGCCCCCGAAGCCGCTCCTTCGCGCGCTCGACAAAGGCCGCGTCCCCCACGCCCAGCGATTCGTCGATCAGGAGAATGTCGGGGTCGACCTCGGTCGCGATCGCGAACGCCAGCCGCAGATACATGCCACTCGAGTAATACTTAAGCGGCATCTCGGAACACTCACGAAGTCCGGTGAATTCATGGATGCGATCGATCTTCGCGCGCATCTCACGTGGCCTGATGCCCAGCATCGCGCCATTGAGCATGATATTGTCAGCGCCCGAGAGCTCGGGATTAAAGCCCGCCCCCATCTCGATGAGCGGAGCAACCGCGCCGCGAACCGTGACCCGGCCCGAGGTCGGCGGATAGATCCGAGCCAGGAGCCGCAAGAGAGTGCTCTTGCCGGCCCCATTGCCACCCACCACGCCGATTCGCGATCCCTTGGGAATCCGCAGCGTGAGATTACGCAAGGCCCAGAATTCCGACTTGGGCACCGGCCCGTCCCGTCTGAGGACCAGGTCGAGGGCGGCCCTCTTGAGGGAATATTGCTTATCGGCGTAATTCACGAATTTGAGCGAGACGTCCTCGAGCTCGACCAAGGCCGCGCTCGAGGTCGACGGCGCTCGTGAATCAGAGCCGGAAAACCATCTTGTCTTCTTGAGACTTGAATATGGCATAGCCGACTCCCAAGGTCGCCGCCGCGATCGCCGCGGCCGTCGTCACGAGTCCAAGCCCCGGCCACCGACCGGCGTACAAGACCTCATGAAACATTTCGATAAAACAATATGCGGGATTGAGCCGAAACCGCCACTGGGCCTCCTCGCGGAACTGGGAAATCGGCATCAGAATCGGCGTCAGGAAATACCACGCCTGCAAGAACACCGACACCAGGTGCCCGCAATCGCGATAAAACGTGTTGGCCGTGGCGATAACCAGCCCCAGACCCGTCACGAACGCCGTGAACACCACGATCACCATCGGCAAGGCCAAGAGCGACCACGACGGACGAGCCCCCATCGGCCACAAGAGCATGAACATCGCCCCCTGCGACAACAGGAACGTAACGAGCGCTGTCAGCACCCTCGACAGCGGAAAAACCAGCTTCGGCAGGTAGATTTTGCGGATCAGCCCCTCGTTTTGAATGATGCAGACAGCGCATTCGTTCAAGCTCGTGCTCAGGAACGACCAGGGAACCATGCCGGCGAAGAGAAAGATCGGGTAATGCTCGACCGAGTTGACGATCTGGGAAAACACGACCGATAAGGTCGCCATCATCAGAAGGGGATTCAGAAGGGTCCAGAAAAACCCCAGCACGGACCGCTGATAACGGACCCGAAGGTCTTGCATGACCATGTTTTGCACGACCGGCCAGAATCGCGCGAGCTCGCGACGGTCGTCCCGGATTCGCGCCAGCCAGACGCTGGGACGACGGGGCTCGGGAGGAGGAGGAAAAAACTCCTCGTGAGGAACCCGAGCCGTGGTGCGAGCATCCATGCCTTGTCTCGTTATGAGGATCTCGCCGGGACGATCCTGATCCCTGGCGACCGCGACGGCCGAGATCTTACGGGGAAAAGAGGGATCGCGGAAGGGCAACTGGATGAGGTGGACCCAGACGGTCAGGTGATCGCGTTCTCGGGAGGGATGAGGGGGGTACGTCGTGTTTTCCGCCGCGTGATCCAGGCTGACAGGCCGAGCACGATCGTCGTCGCGGCGATCCAGGCCGGGACGTGGTCGAGCCAGCGTGTCGGCAACAGAACGCGCCCCGTCCAGCCTGGGCGGGCGCACAGGTCGGACTTGTCCACCACCACGGGATCATGCGGGGAATCGTAGATTTGCACCATCGTTCCGTGCACCCCGACCGGCTCGACGACGATGTAATGGCCCTCGCCGGGGTATTGCGGATAGGCGATCGCCGGCCGGTCGCTGGGCAGGTCCGAGCAGTTCACCAAGCGTCCGCTTAAGCCGACGCCCAGCTTCCGTGCGGCCGCCTGAATCTCCAGCATCGAAACGCCCTTGCCCGACCGATCGACCAGTTCGCGGCCGAGATCGGCCAGGCTGGTTCGCCGGCCCATCAGGCGGAGCAGAAAATAGAGCGAATTGGTCCCGCAATCGGACGCGAATGAAGGCACATCGTCATCGGCTCGCGCGGCGGGGAGAGGCGTGAGGCCGACGGCCAGGGCAACGGCGAGAATCGCGCGGGCTCGGCTCATGACATGCGCTGCCTCAAGAGAAGGAACCCGCCGACGGCAAGCACGACCACCGATCCGACGACGAGCGCGACGACGCCGAGGGGAAAGTCTCCTTCCCGCTCCCATGACGAGGCCCGCAGCTCTTTCTTTTGCTCCTCCGCGAGCCTGAGCTGTTCTTGCAGTTGGTGTTCGGTTTCGTCGCGCGTTGGCCTCTTGCCCTCGTTCGCGACAACGGGTTTCTGTTTGCTGAACTCGACCTGTTTCTGCTTGAGGTTGTCGCTAATCATTGTTCCGGGCGAGTAATTCACCTTGAACCGGCTGTCGGGGATCTCCTTGGGGAAGCGGATGCTGTCCCTGATCAGAAAGATCCGTTCACGGGATGTCGGGAACGACTTGCGCACGATCGTCCGGTTCGGCCCCCCCCATGCGAACCCCTCGAAGGTCGCCTTCGTCGGTAGCCAGAGTTTTCGCTCACCGGCGTCGAACTGCTCGACATCGTCGACGACCAATCGCGTGATCATCTCGCGGCCTGGGTACGTTTTCTCGATCCGGATGGGGTTCCCGCCTCGTTCCAGGTCGATCCAGAACCTCCAGGTGATCGTATACTGGTGGTCCTTGGCCGGGTCACTTCCTTCGATGAGGTCCAGAACCTGGCATCGATGTCCGCCAACGGTCTCGGCTCGTTGGATTTCAAGTCTCTTGTCGGGATCATCCAGGCCCGAGACCAGGTGGTCGATACAGAGCACCTGCGTCGGCGAACCTTGTTCATAGAGCCGGGGAAACCGGGCGTCGGTGATTTCGCCGCCCCCCGCCTTCGCTTGATCGATATATCGACCGAGCACGCTTCGTTGCCCGTGGAGAATCGCGGTCGTTTTTCGGTACACCCTGTCCCCAGAATGGCCAGGCCCCTTTTCGTAGCCGTCGTAAAGCCACGCACCGTCGGCGCGCCGCAGGAAGAGCCCCGTGAATAAAGTGTTCGGGACGTCCTTGTTGGTATTCATAATTTCTTTCGTGAATACGATGGAACCCTCGTACTCGCACTCGAGATTCACCAGCTCGCGCTGAAACCCGCGAACGAGGTTGCAGAGATCCTCAACGGAGGGATCGAGAGGAGCGCTG
>JAKBAP010000342.1 GCA_021808995.1 Planctomycetota bacterium
TCCCTACACCCGGGCACTCTCGTGTGGCCGGCCCTGGGGCCAAAGCGGTGGGCTGCCCCGCAGGAGCCTGGTCACCGAGATCCTTGTCGATCGGAAGCGCGAGCTCAATCCGCGCACGCCGCTCGATGATACGATTCTTTATGAACTCCACGTCCGCGGTTATACCAACCACCCGACTTCCGGCGTCCGACATCCTGGCTGTTACGCCGGGCTGCTGGAAAAAGTCGATGAGATCCAGGGCCTCGGGGTCACGGCGGTCGAGCTCCTTCCCATTGATGAGTTCGACGAGAACGACTGCCCGTTCGTCAACCCCCTGACTGGCGAGCGGATGCGGAATCTCTGGGGCTATAACCCGATCTCTTTCTGCGCGCCCAAGGCCGCGTATTCCTCGAATCCCGAGCGATCGGGACCGTGGAACGAGTTTTGCGCGATGGTCGAGCGGTTCCACGAGGCCAAGGTCGAGGTCGTCCTTGACGTCGTCTTCAACCACACCGCCGAAGGGGGCGAGGGAGGGCCAACCTACAACTTCCGGGGCATCGACAACCTGCTCTTCTACATGCTCGACGAGCATGGTCGGTATCTCAACTACAGCGGCTGTGGCAATTCGTTTTCCAGCAATCACCCCGTCGTCCGCAATTATCTGCTCGACTGCCTTCGCAACTGGGTGGCGGAGGGGGGGATCGATGGGTTTCGGTTTGACCTGGCATCGGTCCTGGGGCGTGATCGCCATGGCAATGTCGTCGTCGAACCCCCGGTCATCAACCGGATTTCCGAGGATTCGCTGTTACGCGATACCAAGCTCATCGCCGAGCCCTGGGACGCGGCCGGTCTCTACCAGGTGGGGACCTTTCCCGGCGAGGGGCGATGGTCCGACTGGAACGGACGCTACCGGGACGACGTCCGGAGGTACTGGAGAGGCGAGCGCGGATTGGTCTCCTCCCTGGCGACTCGGCTCTGCGGCAGTGATGACCTTTACAAGGCCCGGGGTCCCTTGCACTCGATCAATTTCATCACCTGCCATGATGGCTTTACCCTGGCCGATCTGGTCGCCTACAACCACAAGCATAACGAGGCCAACGGCGAGGGCAACCGCGACGGCGCGGACGCGAACTGGAGCTGGAATTGTGGGGTCGAGGGGCCAACCAACGACCCTCTGATCCTCGCCCTCAGGCGCAGGCAGGCGCGCAATTTGATGGCGACCCTTCTGATTTCGCAGGGGGTGCCCATGATCATGGCCGGCGACGAGTTCCTCAGGAGCCAGGGGGGGAATAACAACGCCTGGTGCCAGGACAACCCGGTCGGCTGGATCGACTGGTCGGATCGGGTGAAGAATCACGATTTCCTGCGGTTCACTCGCAAGATGATCGCCCTGCGAAAGGCCCACCCCGTGTTTCGGCGTCGGACGTTTTTCGGCGACGACGGCGGGATGCCCGAGATTCTGTGGCATGGAGTCGAGCCGGCGCTGCCGGATTTCTCGCAAGAAAGCCACGCGATCGCGTTCGCGCTTGACGGTCGCCGGACTGATCGGCCCGGGGTGGTCGATCGCGATTTTTACGTCGCGATGAACGCGTACTGGCGGCCGCTCGGATTCAAGATCCCCGCCTCCCCCTCCGGCCGCCCGTGGCGCAGGGTGGTCGACACGGCCTTGCCCTCGCCCGACGACATCGTGGACGACGACCAGGGCCCTCGCGTCCCGATCTCCCAGGTCTATCGGGTCGAGTCGCACTCGATGCTCATCCTGATCTCGGAAGCCGAAGCCGAACTTCCAGCCCGGTGAGCCGGCCCCACCCGCGAATCGGACCCCAGCCCAGAGCCCTTGCCGTCACGGAGGAATCCCGAAGTTCCTGGGAGGCTCGTTGACATTTCGCTGAGATCTCAGTAAGACTCTAGTGGCGTGCGAGTTTTCGTCCACGAGTTCCTTGATCGATGGTTCGCGACATGTCTCGACGCCGGCGAGATCAGGCCTCATCCGAGCCATTGGCTCCCGCTCCCGAGCCCTTAGCTCCCGCTCCCGAGCCATTGGCTCCGCCGGTGATGCTGAAGGAGCGAGCATTCGAGGAGATCAAGTCCTTCATCCAGTCGGGTGAAATGACGTCTCGATCCGCGCTTTCGGAGCGGCAACTGGCCGCGCGACTTGGGATGAGTAAGACGCCGGTCCGGGCCGCCCTGGAACACCTTGAGTCGCAAGGCCTGGTGACGGTCTCCCCGCAACGGGGCATTTTCATTCGGGAGCTGTCGGCTCGGGAAATCGCCGAGCTTTTCGACGTCAGAATGGCGATCGAGCCCGTCATCGCCGCGCAACTGGCCCGGAGCTCGGTGGCGAGCTCGCGGTGGGAGGCCATGAACGCCAATCTCCGTCAACAAGCCTTGGCCGCCGAAACCGACAACTTCCTTCTGGCGACTCGTCTCGACATCGCGTTCCACCGGTTGTTAGCCGAGTTGATCGATAACCGTGAGATGATGATTTGGCTGGAGCGCTGTTTCGATCGATTGTACCGCTCGATCTTGCGGGTCAATCACTTGGCCCACGGTCGGTTGCAAAGGAGCCACCAGGATCATGAGGCGATCGCCAAGGCCATCACCGAGGGACAGAGCGACGAGGCCGGCCGCCTCATGAGGGAGCACCTTCGTTTCGGCCGCCATTTCCTCCTTGTTGGGGAGACGAGCCCAGGCTGACAGGCGTGGCGAACCGACCCAGGAATACTCCGAGCCCGGATCTGGCCACGCGATCTCCGATTCGCGGGTTGACCTTCGGTCGGGAGAGTTCTCCGGTCGATGGCATCGACCGCGAAAAGTCACTCGACGGTAACGAGCCCGGCTCTTCCCTGACGGCGGTGACGTTCAGCTCACCAATTCCCTGTGAGTCCAGGGCGTGCTGGACGGCGGTCGTTCAGCCTGGAATCCCCCGGAACCATGACCCTCGCCGACCAATCCCCTGGAGCGTTTCATGCGAACCAATCGACAGTTCCACATTGTCTTGATCGCCTCCCTCGGAGCCTTGATCCCTCCGTGGGGCGATGCCCGTTCACGCGGCGAGGACGTTGGTCGATTGAAATATACGACGACGTGGATCGGAAACACGTTTGGAGGGGGATCGAGCTGGGTCCAGAATTTCGCGGAGGACCTGTCCGTTCTTCCAGATGGAACGTGCGTCGTCGGCAGCTTCTGGGACGAGGCGGGCCGGGAGGTCGGCCTCTACAAGGACGGTCGGGTGATCGCCAAGCTGGATCACACGCACATGCGAGGCGGCAAGGCCGTCACCGCGACGATGAAATACGTGTTCTACGCCCATACATCCGTGCGGGAGGATCAACCGGAAGTGAAGGCTGGCGAGGCCCGCCGCGACAAACCCATCTGCGTGTTCGGAGTGTCCCGGTGGACACTCGACGGGAGGGTGGCCCCCTTTGAAGGGGGAGCGACCCAGCACAAGAACATGGTCGTTTTCAATGAGGCCCTGGACAACCATGACCTGATCCCGCGCGGACTCGCCACGGACGGCGAGCTCCTTTACGTGGCGGACACGACGGCGAACCGGGTTCGGGTGCTCGACACGAACACGATGAAGCGGGTCCGCGACTTTCCCGCCGACAAGCCCGAGCGCTTGGCGCTCGACAAGGCTGGAAACGTGTGGATGATTCCGACGGGGGGCCGGAGGATCGTTTCCTTAACCGCCGACGGAAAGCCGCGCGCCGTGAATCCGCCACTCCCAGGGAGCTCCATAGCCGCTGGGCTGACGATTTCCCCGAACGATCGGCTTTTCGTTGTTGATCAAGGACCCCGACAGCAGGTGCTCGTATTCGAGATTGGGCCGACAAGCGCCAAACTGATCGACACCGTTGGCGAGGAGGGAGGGATGTTCGCGGGGCCTCATCCGGGTCGTGCCGGCCCTACGCGGCTCGCCATGCCGACCGGCGCGGGGTTCGACGCCGCTGGAAACCTGTACGTGACGTGTAACGTGCCCCATGGCGGCACCGTGATTCGCGCGTTTACACCAGGGAACAAGCTCATCTGGGAATTGCTTGGCCTGGAGTTCATCTCCGTCGCCGACGCGATTCCTGGAAGCGACGGCCGAGAAGTGCTCACGGCCTGCAACCGTTACACCTTCGATCCCAGTGCGGCGGCGGGCAGGGGTTGGCGATGGGATGGCCTCACGTTCAATCCCTTTCTTTCCCCCGATGACCTCCGTCAGCACCTTCCCGTCCTCCAGTGCGCCACCAGCGCTCGCCTTCTCGGGGGAAAGGTTTACCTCTGTCAACGCGGGATGTGGCAGGGGGTGCTAGGAATCTATCGTCAAGACGGAGATCTCTTTCGACCGAGTGTGGTCCTGAGCCAGGCACCGCTCAGCGCCGAGAAGTCCAACTGGAAACCCAAGGGACAACCCGATAAAGGCCGCTGGTTCTGGCGAGACCTGAACGGCAACAGCCGCTTCGACCCGGACGAGTACACACCAACCGAAGGGCCGACCGGCGAATTCTGGGCCAGCAACGTCGATTCCCGCGGCGACATCTGGCAGGCGGGCCGCGACACCGGAATCTGGCGCTGGCGGTTCACTGGGCTTGATCAACACGACAATCCTCGATACGACCCCAAGGCCGATCATTGGCCCATGCCCCTGCCGTTCACCGATCTCCTTCGGACCGAATATGATCCGGAAACCGACACGATGTTGTTGTCCGGTCAAACCCAGGATCGCCCTATTAGCGGCGGGGAATGGGGGACGGCCGGCACGGTCGCGGTGCTGATCGACTCCTGGACCAAGAAACCAACACGGCGGTATCAAATCGATTTCCCATACAAAGCCGAGACTCAGTTGACAGAGTCGTTCCACGCCGCCGGAGAGCTCTTGTTCGCGGTGGATTGTAAGCGAGCCCACGTGTCCGTCCATGACAAGAAATCGGGCTCGCTCCTGGGGACGATGAAACCTGGTCCCGAGGTGTTTGGCGAGAGCGGCTGGATCGATTTCCGCGACGCCATTCGTGCCACCAGACTCACGGATGGTAGCTATCTGGTGTTCGTGGAGGAAGATTTCAAGGCCAAGGTGATGGTCTATCACCTTGAGGATCCCTTTCGCGGGGACGCGAGATGAGGAAAACATTGGCTCCCGATGGATCATTCAGGCGTGGTACGCGGGATTGGCGTGACACCGGAAGGGACCAGTCGGATGGCCGGACTGTCTAGATCGGAGTCGCTGTTCACGCCCTCCTGGGAACCACGCCTTCCTCGAACTCACCCGGTGCCACCAGGGAGTCGCACGTTCCCGCGGCTTGGCGGAGGATACTCGCCCGAAGCGCGAGCGAGTGAATTCCGGTCCCAGCCTCGGACCCGCGCCTGGGCTTTAGCGCCATCGAGTGTTTTGCCCGGAATTCACTCGCTGGCGCTAACGGGCTCGTACTGATGCGATCCGGCCGATGTGGGAGCGTGGAAGTCCGATGTGGGAGCGTGGAATTGCCTCGCCGAAGATCCGACTCGGTTTGGTCCGCTCGGTGGACGCCTCGAAATAAGGATTCATGACGGCCTGGAGGGAACGATGGGAGAAGGCCGTCTTGAGCTGGGCAAGACCAACGTGGTCGCAAGAATGGAGCCAATCAGGCCCAAGCCTCATGAAGCTCCCCGACAAGGACTCGAACCTTGAACCTAGCGGTTAACAGCCGCTCGCTCTACCGATTGAGCTATCGGGGATCGCTGCTTGAA
>JAKBAP010000343.1 GCA_021808995.1 Planctomycetota bacterium
ATGAACTGGAGCTTTCCACGGATCGAGACGCAGAGCCGAGAAAGCTGCGTTTGCTCGGCCGTTTCGGGTGCACTCGTGAAGCGCGTCATTCTGGTCGCGTCCCCCCCAGCCGAGGAACGGACGCCGGATAGCCTTGGCGTCCGTGCCGGGATGTTTGCTCTGGCCCACGCCGATGTCGCCGCGAGCCGGTGCGTAAGTCGATGAGATTCCTCGAGAACAACCCTTCCAGGACCGTTACGTTACTCGCCCCTTCCTATTGATGCAAGCGCAAAGATCGAAACCCACGACCAGCGTCGGTCCGCCACGGGGCGTTGTTTCAGCGCGATGGTCGCGGTCACCGAATCGCTGGCCGATTTCCTTGGCGCGGCGGGTCGGGTACAAGAAATGAAGGGACGGCCGCGAACTCCGTGGCGCGGTCCATTCCGTGGCTGGGTCGCCACACTTTTCAACAAGGAGACAATCCGATGTCGAATGCCTTGAGTCGCCGCGAACTGCTCGCGGCCGGCGGAGCGGCCTTTCTGGGCCTCGGCGGCATGAACCGCCTGCTCGCCCAGACGACCGACAAGCCCAAACGCGTCCTGTTTTTCATCAAGAGCGCGGGCTTTCCCCATTCCGTCGTAACCCGAAGGAACGGCAAGCCCAGCCTGGCCGAGACGATCCTCGCCGACATCGGCAAGGAAAACGGCTTCGAGGTCGTCGCCTCCAAGGACGGCGGCGAATTCAACCCCGACAAGATCGGACAGTGGGACGCCTTTGTCTTTGAGACCACCGGCGACCTCACCACCGAAGGCCAGAACGAAAAGTCCCCCCCAATCACCCCCGAGGGCGAAAAAGCCCTCTACGAAGCCATCAAGGCAGGCAAGGGCTTCCTCGGCATGCACTGCGCATCCGATACCTTTGGCCATCACGGCAAGCGCAACAAGGGCAAGGACGACCCCTACATCGAGATGCTCGGCGGTGAATTCATCGTCCATGGCGCCCAGCAAAAGGGGCGGATCGAGGTCGTCTCCCCCGATTTCCCCGGTGCCAAGAAGTCTCTGGGCGGCTCGGACAATTCCTTCACCATCCAGGAGGAGTGGTACGCCCTCAAGAATTTCCCCGACGACCTCCATGTCGTGATGGTGCAAGACACCACCGGCATGAAGGGCCCAATGTACGACCGCCCCAATTACCCGATGACCTGGGCCCGGATGTACGGCAAGGGACGGGTCTTTTACACCTCAATGGGCCACCGCGAGGATGTCTGGGAAAGCCCCGCGTATCAGGGCTTGCTCTTGGGCGCTCTCGGCTGGGCCACCGGCAAGGTCGACGCCAACGTCGAGCCCAATATCCACAAGGTCACGCCCCACTGCAATGAGCTCAAGCGCTCATAGTCCAGACGCAAACCGGGCCGGGGGCACGCATCACCGCGAACCCCCGGGCCCCGGGCTTGGATCAGCGAAAGATGATCAAGCAGAGGTCGGCCACATCGCCCGACCGCGATTGATCAGGACGACTTGCGACGGCGAGACCACGCGAGCGACGACGCTCCGCCAAGGCCAAACAACGCCAGGATCGCCGAGGAAGGCTCGGGAACGGCGGCGGTTTGCGTACCAATCGATCCGCTCGTCGTTTGGCCCCCGGACTGTGGGATCCCGCGAACGTCGGCCGCGGCCAGGTAAGTCGAGGAATTTTTTTCCGACGTGCTGAACGCGTCGAAGGTGGCCGCCGTGATGCTGTCGGCGGTGTCCTTTATCGTGAAGATCGCCGTGTCGCCACCCGCGAAAACATTCGTGCCCCAGCTTAGCTGAATGTCGAACAGGCCTCCCTTGATCTGACTGCCCCCATCGTACAGATTGTCTCCAGTCTTGATTGACGACGGAGACCCTGCGGTTCCCCCAGTATTCGTAATCGTCAGGTTGGTTGGATCGACCGAGGGATTGGTATTGAACAGCACCACGGGCAGAAACTCCCCCTTTTGCAGGTAGCTGGTGATCGTCAAGGTCACCGTGCCGGCCGTGGTGCTCTCGAAATCGGCCTTGACCCAGGGGGTTGTTTCGACAGGCGGGCTTCCGTTGATGGATGTCGACAACTGAAGCACAAGACTGTCAGCCTGGGCCGACTCGCCCGCGACAGCGATCAGCAGCCCGCAGGCAAGCCCCAAGATCGTGCGACAGAAACGGTATTGTCTCATTCAATTCTCTCCTGAAAGCAGTCATGATACAAGGAATGCAATTACTGTTGAGTCAACCCGAGATAGGCGATGCACAGGGAGGATGCAATCGCTCTCCGCGTCATCCACAGTAGTCACGGATCAGGGATTGCCAAGCGTTGTTGTCGAATTTCAACGTCTGCTGTTTTTCGGAAACATCCGTGGCCGGTTGTGGGGGATTCGCGTTGTCTGGAGCCAACAGGAACGGGTTTGACCATCAATTGAACGGCCGAGGCAACGGCCTTGGCGAAGTTCGCCCTTAGATTAGGGGGGCCGTCATGGAGCATCCGCGGTTCGACACCGCCGCGAAGGAGCTGATCTGGGAGGATCCGGACGCCTGGGTCGGTCGATTCGGCGATGGACCGTCGGGTCCGGTCGAGGTGATCGAGTCCGAGGCGACCACCCTGACGGCGACCGCGGACAAGGTACTCAAGGTCCTCAGCGACCCACCTTATCTGGTCAATATCGAGCTTCAGTCGAGCCACGAGTCGGACCTGGTCCGGACCCTCTGGATGCGCCAGACCGCGCTCGATTATCGCCACGACCTGCCGGTTCTCACGGTTTTGGTGCTCTTGAGAAGGGAGGCGAACTCACCCAGTCTTACGGGCGAATATGAAAGGCGGCTGCCAGACGGCGTGTTGACGAATCGTTATCATTATCGGGTGGTGAGAGTCTGGCGGGAACCGCCGGAGGCGTTTCTAGACTCGGGCCTGGCTCTGACCCCGCTCGCCCCCTTGGCGGCTGTGCGAGAAGAGGATCTGCCCGGCCTGGTTCGGCGGATGGCCGATCGAATCAATCGGGAGCCGCCGATCCGCGCGAACAAACTGTGGGTGGCGACTTATCTGCTGATGGGACTACGATATCCCAAGGATTTGGCCCTGCGACTGCTGGAAGGAGTGGGATCGATGCGTGAATCGACGACGTACCAGGCGATTCTCAACGAAGGGCTCGAACAGGGGCTCGAACGGGGGCTCGAGAAAGGGCGCTCGGAAGGGCGCTCGGAGGGGCGCTCGGAGGGGCGCTCGGAAGGGCGCTCGGAAGAGGCCCGAATTCTCTTGCGCCGTCAGGGGGGCAGGCGCTTCGGCGCGCCGGCGTTGAGCGTGCTCCAGGCCCTGGAGGCGATCAAGGATCTGGATCGATTGGAAACCCTGTGCGACTGGGTTGTCGATCCCGACGTGACGTCCTGGGATCAATTGCTCGACACTCTCGACGACGGCGCGACGTCGGCGTAAAAAAACGGAGGCCGATTCGGAAATCGGCCTCCGTGTCTCGGTTGTTCCTGTCCGCCCGTGTTACTGGGCGTTGGCGGTGCGGTCGCCTCGTGGGGTTTCCGGGGCAGGCTTCCGGGGGAGCTTTTGGTCCATCATGGCGGTGTTATAGACGAAGGAGGCCATGATCACGGAGGCTTGCTTCATGTCGTCGGCCTGGATGCGGTCGAAGACGTCCTGATTGGAGTGGTGGGTTCGGCTGCTGTATTCGATCTCGTCCTGGATGAACTGGAATCCTGGGAGGCCGATCCCGTCGAACGAGAGGTGGTCGGTGCCACCCGTGTTGGAGAGTGAGAGGGTCGAGGCGCCCATGTCCTTGAAGGGCTGGAGCCATTTGCGAAAGATGGGCCTGACGGCGTCGTTGCCCTGCATGTAAACGCCACGGACCTTGCCGGTGCCGTTGTCGAGATTGAAATAGCCCGAGAAATGGGTGAATTCGGGCTTTTCGGCGGTATCTTCCTTGTTTGCCGCTCCCTCGCTGGCGGCGGGGCCGAACATGCCGGCGGGGGTTTTGCCGAAGTGCTGGGTGACGAAGGCTCGTGAGCCGAGCAGTCCCTCTTCCTCGCCGCTCCAGAGCCCGATGCGGACGGTGCGACGGGGCTTGAGGTCGAGGGCCTTGAGGATTCGCATGGCCTCCATCGCGACCGAGACGCCGGCGCCGTTGTCGGTCGCGCCGGTGCCGCTGTGCCATGAGTCCATGTGGCCGCCCAGCATGACGATTTCGTCCTTGAGGTCGGTCCCGGGGATCTCGGCGACGGTGTTGTAGGCCATCGGGTCGTCGTCGTGGAACTGGACCTGCAGATCGACGGCCATGGTCAGCTTCTCGCCCGCTTCGACCATCCGGACCAGGCGGTTGTAGTGTTCCTTGGACATGACGATTTGGGGGATGATCTTGGGTGCGTCCTTGTCCCAGGGTGAAACCCTGCGGGCCGCGGGTCCCTGGCCGGGCATGGCCATGGGGGTGGTGCTGGGGATGGTCGCCGACTGGACAAAAAAGGTGCCGCCGTCTCCCTGGTTGCTGACTTCGACGAGCATGGCGGGTGATTCGCCGGCCAGGAAGAGCATTTTCTTGCGTGTGAGCTCCATCTGGGCGCGGAACTCGGGCGACATCATTCGGCCCATGCGGCCGGCGGGGGGAGCCGCGGCGGGGGCACCATTGGCCGGCGCCGCGCCGGGAGCGGTAGGCGCTCCTCCGCGATTGCCGCCTCGCCCACGATTGCCCCGAGCCGCCGGCTCGGCCGCGTCGGCCAGTTCCAGGAGCTCGGTGTCGGTCTTTCGCGTTCCCAGCGGCTCAAAGTGGGCCGGCACCTCGCGGATCGGGCTCATCAGCACGATCGCCCCCTTGAGCTTGCCCTTGAATTTCTCAAACTCGGCCTCGGTCTTGGCGTCGAAAGACACCACCGGGGCCGTTAATACCCCTTCCGTGCCTGGCGACCACGCCTTGGGAAACCCGATCAAGGGGATGCACTGCGGCTCGACGACCTGGATCGAGAATCGCTTGAGCGACCAACCCCGGCCAAACGGCCCCCAGGCTTCCAGATGGGCGTTCGACATGCCCCACGACGCCAGCTTGTCGCGAGTCCATTCGTTGGCGCGCTTGAGATTCGGCGACCCCGTCAGCCGGGGCCCGATGACGTCGGTGAGGTAGCTCAAGGTCTCCATGACCTTCGAATGCTTGAGCCCTTCCTCCTTGATGCGTTCGATGACGGGGTCGGTGGCGACCGGCGCGGGGGGTGCCTGCTGGGCGGTTGCCGTCAGGCAGGGGGCGGCCCAGAACAGGGCGGCCAGAATCGTACAGCTCCTTCGAGACATCGGTGGGAACTCCAGGTGGTGAAACTCAGGGCCTTGGATCAGGATCGCGGCAAGGAATCGAAGAGGGCGAATGCGGTATCCTACACTCGTATCCGCGAGCGGTCACCGGGGTTCCTTTCGATTTCGGAAAACCGAGCCGGGCCGTCGCGCTCATCGCGCATCCAGCGAATTAGCGACGAACCGCGCCTTCGCGTCCCAACAAAATCTCACGATTCTTGAATTGGCATGGCACCCATCCCCCGTGATCAACCGGGCCCAGGACCCGGCATGGCAACAATCCTGCTTTAGCCTCGAATTCCACGGAGTCGGATGGCCGATCCCTCGCGACAAGTTCGGATCGCGGCCTGGCCGCCTGGCTGGCGCGACCGCGAGGATCCGCTAAGATCATGTGTTGTAGTATCT
>JAKBAP010000344.1 GCA_021808995.1 Planctomycetota bacterium
CCGGCTCATGCTCTTTTCGTTGGCGGTCTGGCTGCTCGGGTCGCTCGGGCTTTACCTGGCCGAGCGGCGGTCAAACCCAGACTACAACAGCGCGTTCGACGCCCTCTGGAACGTCTGGATCCTCCTCTTGACCGGGCCCGGCGACTCGCCGAAAACGACGGCGGGGCGGCTCTTGATGATGGTCCTCGCGGTCGCCGGCGTGGCCATGGTCGGGTTCTTCACGGCCACGGTGGCGTCACTTTTGGTCGAGCAATATCTGAGGAGGCGAGAAGTGAACGAATTCCAAATGAACGACCACATCATCCTTTGCAATTGGGCGCCTCGCGGGCTCCAGTGGATACGGGAGGTCCATAGCAAAATCATCCAGGACCAAAAGCGCCCAATCGTGATCATTCACGATAGCCCGGAGGCCATCGACCTGCCCGATAAGCAAGAAGAAGCCGCCTTCAGCGACGTCTACATCGTCAAGGGAGACCCCACCAACGACGTCGTCCTGAGGCGGGCCAAGGTCCAACAGGCCTACTCGGTCGTGGTCTTGACCGACGACCGCGAGGGCAAGCACGCCGACGGCAAGTCCATCCTGACCTGCGTGGCCGTTCGCGCGATTTGTCGCGGTGGCGTCCAGCCCAACATCGCCGTCGAGTGCCTGAACTCGGCGAATCGCAATCACCTCAAACGGGCCGGTGCCGACGAGATCATCTCGTCCGACGAGCTCGGGCTCAGGCTGCTCGCGCGGGCCTCGCTCTATCATGGAATGACTCAAGTATATCAGGAGCTCTTGACCGTCGGGCACAATGCCAACGAGCTCTACCTGGTCGCCGTCCCCGAGGATCTGGTCGGCAAGGATTTCGCCGAGGTCTCGGGGTTATTCGTTCACTGCCGAGAAGACAAGCGCTGCTGTCTCCTGGTGGGCATTCAGCGCGGCAACGAAATGGTCTTGAACCCGATCGGCGAGCAGGCCGGACCCTTGAAGACCGACGACCAGCTCATCCTGCTGTCTCGCGTCTTCCCGAATCCAAGTCAAAACCTACCAACGGCGAAAGCCACGACCTAGGCGTGATCCAGCCGCGCCAATGTGAGCGCGCCTTGCCCTGCCGTCACCGCCGGCGCTCGCTCATCGCCGTATCCTCGCGAAGCACGCTCGGACGACCCGACGACGCGCCCGGCTTGCGATTCCGCTCGACCATGTCGCGGAATTTCTTCCGCATCGCCGGGTCGATGTCGGTTCGCGAGCTCACCACCTGGCATGCCCAGTTGGGATAGTTGATCACCAGTCGCGACATCAGCGAGATAAAGTAGCCCGCCTCGCGCACTTGATCCTCGAGCACCCGCTCGACCACCGGCCGCACCGTTCGCGCCAGCGTCTTCCAACCCTTCGAATCGACCTTCACGAACGCCTCGACATCGTGCCGCACCATCGGCTCACCACCCGACGATCGCACGTAATCGGCGTGGACCAGGAGCACGATTCGAGCCTCCACCCGGGCATTGCCCCGTGGGCTCACAAAGTTGAAATACGCCAGCATCACATGCAGCCGCGCTGACCGGTGGACAAATTCCCAAATCGCCGTCGATCCCGATCCGTCGGAACCCTGATACCGATTAGGCGCGATCTTCCGAAGCTGAACCGGCGAATCCGCCAGGTCCTTCCACAGGTTCAACGGCAACAGGGGCTCGTTCACAAGATGCAAATAGAGATTCCCATCACACGGAAACGTGTCCGGCTCACTCTGGCGGTGAAATGTCGCGTCGCGGATCACCTCGGCGACCTCCTCGCGACTCGCGGCCGGGAGCTGATCCAGCGGCACAACCTGGGCAGGGTCCACCCGATGAGCCCCCAGGCCAGCCCCCAAGGACCCTCCCGGCCAGACCCACCCCAGAGTCGCGACCAGGACCAAAACCCGAGCCGCCCGGATCGCAACCACCATTAACCGCCGGCTGTTTCGAATCATGGAGAACTCCATCCCCCCGACCGACCGAGAGAGCCCAGATCTCCCGCGAAGCCACTCCCACGCCGACTCACTCTTCATTGATCGGACTCCTGAACCAATTTCCTGACAGACTCACGCACAATCCATTCCCTACCCCAACCAAAATCCTTGGTTGGCAAATCAGAAACGAGTTGTTAAACTATTGCTAGACATTTAGTCGATAATCGCGAAAGTAGCATGGTGGGGAGGGTTTGCGATGCTGACGATCCAGGGTGGGCGAGTCGAGGGGGGATGTGATGGTCTCTCCCGGCGCGAGTTTATCCGGGTTGGCGCGCTCACGATGGGTGGATTGGGGACGCTCTCGCTCGCGGACATTCTCCGCGGAGAGGCGAGAGCAGGCGTCCGGACTCCTCACAAGGCCGTCATCAATATCTTCCTGGGTGGTGGACCACCCCATCAGGATCTCTGGGAGATCAAGACCGAGGCCCCTTCGGAAATCCGCGGTGAATTCAAGCCAATCGCGACCCGCGTTCCCGGAGTCACGATTTGCGAGGTCTTTCCCAAGCTGGCTTCGCTGATGGACAAAGCCGCCGTGATTCGCTCGGTCGTCGGCGCGGTCGATCGGCACGAATCGTTCCAGTGTTACACGGGCTGGTCACCAGAGAGCCTCCGTTCGATCGGCGGCCGGCCATGCCTGGGCTCGGTTGTCTCCAGGCTGCGGGGGCCAGTGGACCCCTCGGTTCCGCCGTTCGTGGGGCTCGCGGAGCGGACCCAGCACATGCCCTGGTCGGACCCCGGCGCGACAGGGTTCCTGGGATCGACCCACGCCCCCTTCAAGCCCGACGGCCCCGCTCTCGAAAACATGAAGCCTCGGATTACCGGCGAGCATCTCGCGAATCGGCGTAAGCTCCTTGCCCGCTTTGACGCCCTCAAGCAAGATCGCGATGCCGGCGGCGTCCTCGCCGGCGCGGATTCCGCGACGGCGCTCGCCTTCGACGTCTTGACCTCGAGCCGCTTGATCGACGCCCTCGATCTCTCCAAGGAAGATCCTCGCGTTCGTGATCGGTATGGCTCTGGTAAACCTTACAAATTCCAGTACGACGGCGCGCCGACCGTCAACGAACACCTGCTCATCGCCCGCCGCCTCGTCGAGGCTGGCGCCCGCTGCGTGACCCTCTCATACGGGCGCTGGGACAGCCATTCCGATAACTTCGGACTGGTCCGCGACCATGGCGCGAAGCTCGACCAGGCGCTGTCGGCCCTGATCGAGGACCTTGAGGCTCGGGGCATGCTTGAGCATGTCACCGTGATCGCCTGGGGCGAGTTCGGCCGTACGCCCCGGATCAATGCCGGAGGTGGACGCGATCACTGGCCACAGGTAAGCTGCGCGTTCCTGGCCGGCGGTGGCATGCGGCTTGGCCAGGCGATCGGCGCGACCAACCGCCTCGGCGAATACGCCAAGGAACGTCCGGTCACGATGCAGGAAATCGTCGCGACCCTGTACCACAATCTGGGAATCGACGTCGCGAACACGACCCTCACCGACCCTACCGGGCGCCCTCAGTATCTCACCGAGCAAGGGCCAATCGCCGAGCTCGTCGGCTAGCCGGTCACGGGGCCAGCAGTTCAATCGTCCCAGATCGAGCGATCAGCCGAGGATGAGGCAACCCCGTCGTTATCGTGTGTCAGCCCAATTGGCACAAAGCCTTGGTTAGAAATCAGCCTCCTCCAGGGGTTACAATCGATGACAACCTGGAGGATTCGCGACGAACGGAAACGCGAAGCGTCGAACCTGGTCCGCCGCCGACAACCCGCGGATCGTCCTGGCCGGCATGGAACCCAACGTCGAGGTCTCCAACCTCTGTCGACGCGAGGGATTCTATCCGGTGCAATACCACGCCTGGAAGAAGCGACTCTTGAGTTCGGCGGCCCGCGTGTTCGAGGACAAGAGGAGTCGGCCCAACGGCCAGGAGCAGAGGCGCGAGGCCGAGGTCCAGCGGCTCATGAACGTGATCGCCGAGATCACCGCGCCTGAGATCCGCTCGGACAACGGAGTTGCTACATCTCGAAGAAATTCCGTGTGGTGCTTGGCGAGAACGGCCTGAGCCATCAGCGGATCCAGCCGCATTACGCCGAGGAGAACGGGCTGAGGGAGCGGGCGAACCGGACGCCTCGAGAGCGCCTTGAGGGTGAGGGTGAGGAGCCGACGAACCTCTTGGAGGCGGAATCGCTGATGAAGCGGATCGTGCGGCGTTACAACGAGGGATGCCCAAATCGTAGACACCCATATATAGGTCCGGAGTGCCGGCGTGTGGATTGCCCGGGGAGATTCACTCGCTCGCGATTTGGGCTTTCGAGGATTGGGCAAGCACCACGTTGCCATGGGGTGGCTATTTCTTCATCAGGTCACGGGTGGTCTCGAGATACCGATCCCACTGGAACGCCGGGCCAGGGTCGACTTTGTTGAGCTGAACGTGATAGTGACCGAGGATCCCTTGGTATTTGGCGTACTCGGTCGCGTCGAGCTTGCGGGGGATGAGCGCCCCGGATGCGTCTCGGGGATAGTCGGGCTTGATCTTGGGAAACAGCGTGCAGAGCGTGGCGGTGAGCCGGGCGAGGGCCGTGTATTGCTCGGGGGTAAAGTCATACTGCCTGAGCTTTTTCCCTTGAACGACCCCGATGACCGGATTATCGCCGCAGGGGCGCGGGACGGTCTTGTATTCGGACCCTGGCGAGTCGGGGACGGCGATGCGAATCCGTCCGTCGGCATCTCGGATATACCATTTGTCGAGGGGGTCGGGGGCGTCGACGGGATACGCGCCGATGTTCGCGATCTCGATCCCGATCGAGCGTCCATTGGCGATGGTCGCGTGCCAGGCGGCTTCCTTGACGTCGAGGGTCTGATAGATCGTGCCGTCGAGGTCGAGCATGAAATGGACGGACAGGCCGCGGACGTCCTGGAGG
Source organism: Planctomycetota bacterium (assembly GCA_021808995.1). Taxonomy (GTDB): domain Bacteria; phylum Planctomycetota; class Planctomycetia; order Isosphaerales; family Isosphaeraceae; genus JAKBAP01. Next base: position 4,896 of record JAKBAP010000344.1, read on the forward strand.
ATCTCGAAGCACCGTCGCGAGGTTCCCCGGGCGTCGAAGTGGATCACGAACTGGTCGACGACGCGGGCCAGGGTCTCCAGGTCCCAGCCGCCGCCACGGACTCGCTCGACCTCGGAGGTCGTAAGGCCCTTCAGCCGGCTCGCGTAACGGTTGGGGTGCTTGAGGTTGGGCGTTTCTCCCTTGCCCCAGGGGGCCTCGTCGCTCGGGGCGAATCGGCGATCGACGCGATAGGCGTCATACCCGCCGGGATCGGTCCAGAGCACGACCTTGGCCGTCGTGTGATAGAGCTGGCCGCAGACCATGATCTCGTCACCCGAGCGCTGAACTTTTCGCCCGATGTTCGATCGGCTCGCCTTGGCCGCGGGGCTCGTCTGGGCCTTGCCGTCAGGCTCGGTCAGGCACCACGCTCCGGCCCCGACCACGGCGAGACCGACCACCACAACCACGCTTCGTCTCATTGACAGGCTCCTTGATCGTGACCAAATCCTCGGCTGATTCTCCATTCTCGGCAAGCCCGCCGAGGCTGTCGAGCCCCGGCCGGTGGGAAGCCCGATACGATTCGTGGGGGCCCCGGCCAGGACGGGAAAAAAGCCAGAGGATCCTCTTGGACCGGCGTCGATCAAGATGCGAGAATCAATTGACCGCCGTCTCTTCCTGTTGGTTAACTTTCGAGTGAGCCCGTGACATGCCCGCCTTTGATTCCCTTCGATCGACCCGAGTCGCCGCGATCCGGCTGGTTCCCTGGCTGATGGTTGTTCTCGCCCAGGCGCGA
>JAKBAP010000345.1 GCA_021808995.1 Planctomycetota bacterium
GAGGTCATCCGGTTCACGCCCCGGCATCCGCTGGAACCCGGCCTGAGCTATCGCGCGATCCTCGATCTGGATCGATTCGGCGCGGGCCGGCCCGCGCCCCCGGCGCGCAGGATCGTGGCGGATTATCAGACAGCGAAAGCCCCCGAGGGATCGCGCGCTCGCGTCGTCGCGATCTATCCCTCGAGTAAGCTCCTGCCTGAGAACCTGCTGCGCCTGTATATCCAGTTTTCCGCCCCCATGAGCCGGGGCGAGGCCTATCGCCGCGTTCATCTTCGCGACGCCCAGGGGGTCGAGGTGGACGCGCCCTTTCTTGAGCTTGATGAGGAGCTCTGGTCGGCCGATCAAACTCGGTTCACCTTGCTCCTGGACCCGGGCCGGATCAAGCGGGGGCTCAGGCCTCGCGAGGAGCTGGGGCCCGCGCTCATCGTTGGAAACGCCTATTCGATCGTCGTTGACGCCACCTGGCGGGACGCCCATGGAGCCACCCTTCAGAAGGGGGCGACCAAGTCCTTTCGGGTCGGCCCGGCCGATCAGGTATCACCCGACCCGAAGGCCTGGCGGGTGGACGCGCCCAGGGCCGGCGGCAGGGAACCCCTGGTGATCCACTTTCCCGATCCCATGGATCACGCCCTGCTCGAGCGAATGCTGACGGTGCATGACGAGGCGGGAAGGCCGGTCGTCGGGACGGTCTCGGTCGACCCCGGCGAGCAGGTCTGGCAATGGCACCCGCGCGAGGCGTGGGTCACGGGCGACTATCGAATCGTAATCGACATCGAGCTCGAGGACGTGGCGGGCAATAGCGTCGCCCGGCCGTTCGAGGTCGACGAAACCACGCCAATCACACTCCGAACGACGGCCAACTCCCGAGAGCTAACGTTTCGAGTCCTGCCCGGCGGGCCGTGAGGGCTCGGTCGCGAGCAAGGCCATCGTCGCCCATGCCGTCGTCGAGACGCGCTGGGCATAACTGACACCGCCCGGAGGACGCGTGGTTTCCACCCAGCTTCCATCGTCCTGTTGCTCGGCGATCAGATAGTCACGTCCACGCCTGATCATGGGATCGACATCGGACCGTCCCCGGGCGCGGGCCAGCCCCAAAAGCGCCAGCCCGGTGTCGAAAACCTCCGGAGCTGAACGGATCCGCGGACCCCAGCCCCCTTCGTCCGCTTCGCCGTCGTGAACGATCGTGATCGCGCGAGAGATCCTGGCGTCATCCGAGGAATGACCGGCCATCAGCGAGACGGCCGCGTCGATGACGGTCTCGAGCGGGCGATTGTCAAGCCAGGTGGTGGCTCGAATCGCCGGCTGGGCGAAGCGAACGGGGTCGGCGGCCCGCAGAGCGTCGCGAGCCAGGAGCACGATCAAGGGCCGGCCCAGGGTTGTCGGCGAGCCGACATCGTCGACGCCCTCGATCGGCCACGAACCGTCGGGGGCCTGGAGCTTCGCCAGACCCGACGCGGATTGCTCGACAGCGAGCCGGTCCTTGATCATTCCCGTCTCGACCCCCGTCGCCAGCGCGAACGAAAAGGCGGACCGCGCCAGTCGCTTGTCGCTGAACGGGCCGCCGGGGCCATTGGCGTCCCATTTTTGAGGTTGTCGCAGCCACGAAGTGGTCGCGGCGAGCGACTCGGGAAGGGACTGACCGCGCGCCTGGGCCGAGCGAAAGAGGGCGCGGACGGCATCGCCATTGTTGTGGCAGGAAAAGCAGCGATGCTCTCGTGACCAGCGCCCGACTTCACGCTCGAGAAAACGAGCGGCCCGATCCGCGGCGTCCCGAGCTTGCTCGTCATTTCGGGCAGGATCGGCCAGGAACCAACCAGCGACCAGAAAGGGGGCGATCAGCACGCGTCGTCTCCGGGAAGCCCTGCTCCGAGCGGGATCACGAGTCGGGGTCCGGGCCGGGCGCTCGCGATCCCCTCATGATCCGCTACTGGAGCGGCAGCAACTGGTGGATGGCGTCCTGGACCTGTTTCATTTTAACTGGCTTGGTGAGGATAATCAGCCGGTCGTCGACCGGGAGCTGCTCGCGCAGATGGTCCTGCCGAGGGCCGAGCAGCACGAGGGCAAGGAGCTGGCGTTTCGGAGCCTGGGCGGCGTCGGTCATATCGAGAAAGGCCTCGACCGGATCGTCGCTGGATTCAGGCTCTTCCGCGCCGGCGTGGGCCGTCTCGTGCATGTCGAGAAAGGCTTCGACGGCGTCGGGGCCCAGGCCGTCGGTGTCGTAGAGGACCGCGTCGACCTTGGCCTCGCGAAATCGCTCGGCGGCGGTTTCGGCGTCGGAGAGCACCAGGACTCGATATCCCATCGCGGCCAGGGTCTTGCGAAGCGCGTCCTGAATCTCAGCCTGGGCCTCGACGCACAGAACGGTTTTTTGAGGAACAACCTTCTTCGCGACCGGGACCGGGGCGGTCGGAGCGGCCTCAGGCTCGGGACGGGACATGAAGATCGATTCCGCCTCGGATTCCTTTTTCCTGGCTTGAGGCCCAGTATCCTTTTTTTGGGACGCCTCGAACTCCACTCGATAATGTTCAAGGTCGGTCAGAACCGCGTCCATGGTCTGATATCGGGCCTTCAAATCGACCCGCATCATCTTCTCGACGATCTGGCAGAGTTCCTCGTCGGGGGCGTAACGATGCTCGGCGATTGGCTTGATCGCGCCAAACGATCGCTTGAGCATCTTGCGAAGCATGTCCTTGCTCTCCGACTCTTCCATGGGGAGCTGGCCGGTGAGCATCTGATAGAAGACGCAGCCCAGGAAATAGATATCGGAGCGGGGATCGCCCTTGGGGCTGTTGCAGGTTCGCTCAAGGGCGGAATAATCGACGGTGCGCTGGCTCTTGACGCCGGGCTTGGCGTCCTCGCTGTTATTCATGGTGGCGAGGCCGAAATCGACGAGCTTGGCCTCTCCAGAGTTGGAGATCAGGATGTTGGTCCCCTTGATGTCGCGGTGGGTCACCCCTCGCTCGAGCGAGAACGCGAGCCCCCGCGCCATCCCGACCATGAGCGGGAGCGCCTGCTCGGGGGGAATATAGACCCTGAGCCGCATGAAATCGCGCAGGTTCATCCCCTCGACATACTCCATGATCATGAAGTGGCGGTTGTCTTGCCGCCCCTCGTCGATGATCTGGACGATGTTGGGATGTCGGAGTCGGATTCCCGCCTCGGCCTCCTGGTGGAAGCGATCGACGGCCTCGGGAAGGCTGGCGAATCGCTGGCGCAGGACCTTGATCGCGAGCGGTTGCTTGGTCTGGGTGTGCTCGCCGCGATAAACGCGGGCGAAAGTCCCCTCGGCGAGATGGAAGAGGACCTTGGCCTCGCCATAGAAGAACCCGTTGGGGTCCCCTTTCTTGAGCCGCTCGGTCTGCCAGGAGGTGAGAGCCCCCTTTCGCACGAGCATACGGAGCGTGGCCTCGGGCGAGCCGTCCTCGGCGTCGGCCCTGGCTTCACGCAGTTGCTCGCGGGAGACGAGCCCCAGCATGACGATCTGATCCACGATGATATCGGCGTCGACTTCGGGCATGGCGAGACGACCCCTGTCGCACGATAGGCTCTGCCTGTGCAGTGCGTCCACAGGCTCATTACGGAAGAAACGATGATTTCGTGTCAGTGCATCAAGAATTCTAGCAAGCTTGGTCGGGGCGCGACTATGCTCTGCCTCCCGCCGAGCCCAATTCTCGTGTCCGACTGACCTTTTTCGAGCCTAGACTGGCGTCGCCGGTTTCCGAAAAAGGAAAAAAAAATGTGTGTGACACGCAAGCTGGCACCGACGCGACTTAGGTTAGCTGGTAGAGGAAACGTCGATCGGCGGCCGACCCCGCCGTTCGAGCCCTTGGTTTCTGGCCGAGACAGAGGACGATCGCGGGAAGACAATCTTCCAAGGTTCCGCCGAGCCTGGCGAGGACGCGGGCGAGGGCGGGCGATATCGAGGAGCACCACGAGGATGAAGCCGACCGTAAAGCAAGATCAGACTCCCGAGACCCCAGGGTCACGGCCCGACCCTTCGAGTGAATGGACCAACCGACGCGCGTCGGAACAAGCGACGAGAGCCGCCCAGGCGAGGCAGCAAAGCGGCCGTCGTCGTTTCGTCGACCCCACCACCAGCGAACGCGAATACTCCGAGGCCGAAATGGAGTTCATGCTGGCGATGAACGACTATAAACGCTCCAGCGGGCGGATGTTCCCCACCTGGAGCGAGGTGCTCGAGGTGCTCAAGGCCCTGGGATACGAGAAAGCCGCCGCTCCCAAGTCAAGCACCAACCGCCGCCGCCAGCCCCAGGCGACCATGGCCGTTCGATAGCGGTCATCGCCGCCACGCGGCAAGTCGCGAGTTGACAACCTGGAACGAAGCCCCTATCGTCAGTCCTTGTAAGACGATGGGTTCGTTCCAGGGGCCGGCCGCCGTCGTGATCGATTCGATTCCCCTGGAATCGAGGGGACACGCCCGGGCGAGGCCCATTATTTTCGCCTCGCGGTTCGGGGTCTCATGACGATTCGCACCCGGTTCGCCCCTTCTCCCACGGGGTATCTGCACATCGGCGGGGTTCGCACCGCCCTTTTCAACTGGCTCCTGGCCCGTCGACATGGCGGCCAGTTCGTTCTCCGCATCGACGACACCGACCGCGAACGCCACGTCGATCATGCCGTGGAAAAGATCCTCGACGGATTTCGCTGGATCGGCATCGATTGGGACGAAGGCCCCGAGGTCGGCGGCTCGAACGGGCCGTATTATCAGTCCCAACGAACCGACCACTACCGCCAGGCGGCCCAGCGGTTGGTTGATTCCGGCAACGTCTACCGCGACTATTCCACCGACGCCGAACGCGCCGCCGAAAAACTCGCCGCCGAACGCGATAAACGCGCCTACCGATTTCGCGGAAAGCCCCTCCCCGCCGCCGACCTGGCCCGTTTCGAGGCCGAGGGCAGACCCTATGCCCTGCGGTTCCAGGTCCCCCTTGGACGCACCCTGGTCGTCCACGACCAAATCAAGGGAGACGTGAGCTTCGTCACCGACGACATCGGCGACTTTGTCATCGTACGCCCAGATGGAGCTCCTCTTTATAACTTCGCCAGCGTGGTCGACGACCTCGAGATGCGGATCACCCACGTGGTCCGCGCCGAGGAGCATCTTTCAAACACGTTTCCGCAATTGCTGATCTTCGAGGCCCTGGGTGCCACCCCACCCGTCATGGCCCATATCCCCTATGTCGCCGAGCCTGGCTCCCGCGCCAAGATGTCGAAGCGCAAGATCGCCGAGTACGAGAAACTCGGAGTCCTGGTCTACCTTCATCAATACATCGAGCGGGGATACCTGCCCGAGGCGGTGATGAGTTATCTCTCTCGTCTGGGCTGGAGCTACGACGACAGCCAGGAAATCTTCACCCCCCGGGAACTGATTGAAAAGTTCTCACTTGATCGAGTGAACAGTTCCCCCGCCAGCCACGATCAGGACAAGCTTTTCTGGGTGCAGGGCGAATGGATGAAGATGATCCCGCTCGAGCGCAAGGTCGCTGGCGTGGTCCCGTTCCTGGCGGGCGAGGGCTTGATATCGAGCGAGCCGACGCCCGATCAGCGAGCCCGGATCGAGGCGGTCGTGCGAGCGCTTGGCGACCGGCTCAAAACCTATTCCGACATTCTGAAGCTGG
>JAKBAP010000346.1 GCA_021808995.1 Planctomycetota bacterium
GCATGGCGTCGTCGAAGCTCTTCCGCCCGTGGGTCGATTGGCGAATGTGGGCGTCGAGCAAGAATCCGACCACTGGGCCCTTCACGTAATAGTTGACCTTGGTGTCGCGGTTGCGGCCGACGCCAGAGTACCCCGTCGCCCAGACATCGAGCGAGGCCTGGTCGAGCGTCTGTACCAGCCGCCCCGGCGTGTTTTGAAGCTGGTCGATGTGCGAGGACAGCGCGCCCAGGTAATCGGCCCCCGAGCCCAGGCCAGCCCTGACGACCATGAGCTCGCCGAAATAGGTCGTCAGCCCCTCGGAGATCCAGAGGCTCGTGGTGCTGGGGGGCTTCTCATAGTCGAAAGGCCCCAGCTCGATCGGGCGGAGGCGCTTGACGTTAAACGAATGAAAATACTCGTGGCTGACAAACGACAGCCAGGGGAACCGGCCCGCCGGGCCGGTCGTTCGCGACAGGCTCGAGGTCAGCAAGGTCGACGCCTTGTGCTCGAGCCCACCCCCGCCGCGGCGGAAGACATTCAGAAAGTGATAATGCTCGAATGGAAGGAATCCCCAGAATCGACGGGTCTCTCGCACGATCGCCTCGAGATCCCTGGCCCCCTTCGCGCTGTCCCAACCCGTGAGGTCCCCCAGATCAACCAGAAAATGGCGACTCCCCTCGACCTCGAAGGGATGAATCCGAGGGTTGCCGGCCACGATCGGTGAATCGACCATCTCGTCGTAATCCGATGCCCGATAATGATTGGGCTTGCCGTCGGGGTCGGGCGAAAGGGGGGTCGCCGTCGCCTTCCAACCACTCGGAAGCTCGATCTGGACCAGATGCGGGCGTGGACCGCCGGTGGCGCGGGTCATGAAGGTCGGCGCACCGTTCAGGACCGCGTAATCCTCACCCACCCAGTTGGTCGTCACCGAGCGTCCCTGGGCGGTGAGGCGATAGCCAACGGTGAATTTCGCGAGCCCGGCGGACTTCACCCGCCAGCGGTTGGGGTGGGGCTTTTCAACCTCGAGCTCGGCCCCTCCGGGGGCCTTGGCCGTGAAATCCCGTACCAGCCCGGCGTAGTCCTCGACGCGGTAGTAACCTGGCGACCAGATCGGCATCATCAGCTCGGTGGCTTCGGCCCCGTCGGTGGGTATCACGGCCTCGACGGCCGCGATGTGCCCCTTCGTATCGGGAAAAGCGACCCGATAGGTGATGGGCTCGGCGGCGGCGAGCGGATTCTCGCCGATTGCCACGGTCAAGACGGCGAGCCAACCGGCCACGACCCTGGCGCGGGTCCAGTGGCCGAGGATTGTTGAGTGACGATGCAAGCCGATACTCCCCTATCGCATGGGTTTCGGTTGTGAGTCTCAGGGTGTCTTGGGTTCGAAAAAGCTGGTGGTCAGGTGGTAGACGAGCCCGTCGACCTCGTATTCCAGCTCGACCATGAGCGCGACGTTGTCGGCCCCCTCGCTGGGAGCGTTCCCCTTGATTTCCAGGGCGGGGACGAGAGGGGTCGACTCCCAGGCCGACTCCCGAAAATCACGGCTGGCCGAGCGCGCTTTCCACAGCCGAGCGGCCTTGGGAAGGACGCTTGCATGAACCGTCCAGGTGAATTCGCCCCCGGCCCCCTTGGACTTGCTCCAGGAGACCGTGGGCATCGGTCGGTCGGTCGTGACCTGGCGGAAAAACGCCCCCAGCCCCTGCAGGGCCCAGTCGCGGTTTTGATCGAGCCCATGACCCGCGTTGGGAAGCTCGACAAGGTATTTGGGGCCTTCCAGGCCGTCCCAGTAAAGGTCGATCGCGTCGAGCGTCCAGTAGCGGTCGTTGGTGCCGTTGATCAGCATCTTGGGCTTTTTGAGCCGGTCTCGGTAGGTATAGGGATCGACCATCCTCCAGAGTTTCGCCCCTTCCTCGGTTTCGGTCCGCTTCATCAGCCCGCGCTGAACGTAGTCGTCGATTTGCTCGCTATATTTCCCCCAGACCTTGAGCTGATTGGGGCCCTGTGGCCCCAGGTTGAGCATCACGATCACCATCGGCGCGATGGCGATCACGCGGTCGTCGACCACCCCGGTCAGCCAGGTCGTCCAGCCCCGCTTGGATGCCCCCGTGACCACGAATCGCTTGACCTCGGGCTGGCCGTTCTTCTTGGCCCAGGCTTGCACCGCGTCCATGCCCCGGACCGCGCTTTTCACCATGGGAAACAAGAGCGGCCAGTTTTCGTCCTTGGTCTCGAGATAGCGAACGAATGTCTCGGCGATCAGGGTATCCTCGGTTTTATCCCCCAGCAGCGGCTGGTTGGGAACCTGGCGCAAGACGGCGACCCGCGCGCCGCACAGTTTCGCAAGGGCGAAGGCCTGACGATGGTCTCCCTCGTCGGCCCTTTTTCCGGTGCTGCCGCCGGTGATGAAAAAGAGCATCGCGTCCGAGGCGGGGAGTTCCTTGGGCGAATAGACGCTGAGGTCGTGCTTCCAGACGATTCCCTGCCAGGTCTGCGAGGTCAGTTCAATCGAGGTGATCGTCCCGATCGGCGTTTGGATCTCACCCAGCACCGTCCAGGCAAAGCTTGGGTCGGGCCTTCTCACATAGTCGTCAAGGTCGGCTCGGACCGGGCTCGCGAGGACCAAAAGAGCGCTTACGGCCGCCACGATTCCCGTTCGGATCGGGGGCGCGGACCAGCTTCCGGGTAATTGATTCACCGATGCCTCTCCCTGATTCGCGATCGTCCATTCGTACGACGGAGCTCACTTGATTTCGCCAGATTCTAGTCCGAACGTAAAGCCATGTCTCGCCAAATTTTCCAGAAGGGCATGGTCAGGTCCGTCGCTCTCGGGAATCGATCAACCGATCGCCGCCAGGCATTCGAGCCGACGCGAAACGCGCCCGAGGGGGCGGGGGCGGGGATCTCGTCCCTTGCCGGATGGCGAGCCGATGAAGACAATCGCTTCATTGGGAACTGACCGTCGAGCCGCGTGGTTACGTCCCGCGGGTTATCGATGGACTTCACGCATGCCGGCCTCGGCGGGATGGGATTTCGATGTCGTCCGCGATAATTGATCAGGTGAGACCAAACGACTCCTCCGTCGACCGATCGCTGGGCGATACCGCCGACCCGGGCCCGGACGAGCTGGGGCGATTCGGCGGGTTTGGCGGGCGATATGTCCCCGAGACTCTGATCGAGGCGCTCAACCAGCTCACGGTGGCCTACGCCGCCGCGAAGGTCGATCCCGAATTCCAGGGCCGCCTGGCGGGATATCTCAAGACCTATGTCGGGCGTCCGTCACCGCTGTTTCATGCCCGACGCCTGACGGCCCACGCGGGGGGTGCCGAGATTTACCTGAAGCGCGAGGACCTGAACCACACCGGCGCTCACAAGATCAACAACGCGATCGGCCAGGTGATGCTGGCGGAGCGGATGGGCAAATCGCGGGTGATCGCCGAGACGGGGGCGGGCCAGCATGGAGTCGCCACGGCGACCGCGTGTGCCCTGTTTGGGATCGATTGCACCGTCTACATGGGCGAGGAGGATATTCGCCGCCAGAAGCTCAACGTCTTTAACATGCGGACGCTCGGGGCCAAGGTCGTACCGGTCACCACCGGCTCGCGAACCCTCCGCGACGCGACCAACGAGGCCATGCGCGACTGGATGGGCTCGTCCAGGACGACCCATTACACGATCGGCAGCGTGGTTGGTCCGCATCCGTTTCCGATGATCGTGCGTGATTTTCAGTCGGTGATCGGTCGTGAGGCTCGGGCGCAGTGCCTGGAGACCCTTGGCCGCTTGCCAGACCTGGTGGCCGCCTGCGTGGGAGGGGGCTCGAACGCGGCCGGGATCTTCGCCCCGTTCGTCGCCGACCGCGAGGTCGCCCTGGTGGGTGCCGAGGCCGGCGGTCGAGGGCTCAAGCCCGGCGAGCACGCCGCCAGCCTCACCCTCGGCCGCCCCGGCGTCCTTCACGGCAGCCTGAGCTTCGTCCTTCAGGATGACGACGGCCAGACCGCCGACGTCCACTCGATCTCCGCCGGGCTCGATTACCCGGGCGTCGGCCCCGAGCACGGCCACTGGAAAGAAACCGGCCGCGCCCGCTATGAAAGCATCGGCGACGAGGAGGCCCTCGAGGCCTATCACCTCACCGCGCGGCTCGAGGGCATCCTACCCGCGCTCGAGTCATCGCACGCGCTCGCCCAGGCCCAGAAAGAGGCCAGACGCCTGGGACCGGGCAAGGTCGTCGTCGTCTGCCTCTCCGGACGCGGTGACAAGGACGCCTACGAGGTCGCTCGTCTCCGCGGCGAGCCCATGTGACACTCACCCCCTCGCGGTCCTCTCCGTTTCCCGATCTCTCCAGGGCATGCCTGCTATCATGATCAATCGTATCGACGCACTCTTCAGCCGGTTGCGAGCCGAAAACCACCGGGCGCTGATGCCCTTCCTCACCGCCGGCGACCCCGATCTCGCCACCACGGCCCAGGCGATCCACGAATTCGTGACCCAGGGGGCCGACCTGATCGAGATCGGCATCCCCTATTCCGACCCCATCGCCGACGGCCCGGTGATCACCTCCAGCTACCACCGGGCACTCCAGAACGGGATCAAGGTCTCGCAGATCTTCCAGACCATCCGGACGCTCCGGGCCGAGCAATCCGCCCGGGTCGATCGGACCCCGCTCGTGACCATGGTCTCGTACGCGATCATCCATCGGTACGGGCTTGATCGATTCCTCACCGACATGGCCGCCTCCGGGCTCGATGGTCTGATCGTCCCCGACCTGCCGGTCGAGGAATCGGCCGCCCTTCTGGAACAGGCGACTGCTCGCGGGCTCGCGCTCATTCAGCTCATCACGCCGACGACCCCGCGTGAACGGGCCCTGCGAATCGCGGCCACGACGTCGGGGTTCATTTACTATGTCTCGGTCGCGGGCATCACGGGCGAACGAGCGGGCCTGCCGGCCGAGCTTACCGAGGCTGTCACCTGGCTTCGCTCACACACTCAACTGCCAATCTGCATTGGGTTTGGGATCAACTCAGCCGCCCAGGCACGAGACCTCGCTCCGTTGTGTGATGGGGTGATCATCGGAAGCGCTGTCGTGCGGAGGATGGCCGGGGCCCTGAACCGACCCCGTGGCGAGGTGGTCCGTGAAATCGGGCAATACCTGGGCGAGATCGCCCGCGCCCTCGACCCGACCGAGGGATGACAGGCGATCAGACCTCGAAGCTCTGGTTGAGCTCGGGCGAGTGGACCGGGCTGTCGACGAAGGGCTGAAGCACGGGCGTGAGCGAATCGATCGCCTCGGGATCGCCGTGGACCAGGAAGCCCTGCTCGATGCCGCCGCCGGTCTGTTCATACCACCAGGCCAGGTCGTTACGGTCGGCGTGGCCAGAGAATCCGTCCAGGACGTAGACGGCCGCGTTGAGGTCATACCATTCGTCGAAGATCTGGATTCGGTCGACCCCTTCCGAGATCCGCCGGCCGAGGGTGTCCTCGGCCTGGTAGCTGACGATCACGATCGCGCACTTGGGGTCGGAGACGACATGCCGCAGGTGATGCCGGACCCGTCCGGCGGTACACATCCCCGAGGAGGCGATGATCACCATCGGGCCGGTCTGGTAATTGAGCCGCCGCGAGTCGTCCCACGAGCCGCAAAAATCGACGTATTTCGAGCCG
>JAKBAP010000347.1 GCA_021808995.1 Planctomycetota bacterium
CTGGGGATCACGGTCATGAGCATGATCAAGCAAGACCTCGAACCCGATCTGATCGATTATCCCGAGGATAACGGCGAGCCGATGGCCGAGAACACCCTTCAGTACGAGTGGATCGTCACGATCAAGGGGGGGTTGGACGCGGCGTTTCGCAACCGCCCGGACGTGTTCGTGGCCAGCGATCTGCTCTGGTATCCCGTCAAGGGTCAGCGGGACCTGTGCACGGCTCCCGACGCCATGGTGGTGATTGGTCGCCCGAAGGGTCATCGGCGATCGTACTTGCAGTGGAACGAGGACGGGATCGCCCCCCAGGTGGTTTTCGAGGTGCTCTCGCCGGGCAATCGACCGGGACGAATGGCCGAGAAGTTCCAGTTTTACGAAACCCACGGGGTCGAGGAATACTACGTTTACGACCCTGACAACCCGGAGCTGGCGGGCTGGACGCGGGTGGGAGATCGTCTCACGCCGATCGACGACGTCGAGGACTGGACGAGCCCGTTGTTAGGGGTCCGGTTCGAGATGTCGACGGGGACGCTCAAGCTTTACGGACCGGACGGGCGCGTGTTTCAGACGTACCTGGAAACCGTGGAGCGAGCCGAGGAGGGAGAGCAACGAGCCATCGAGGAACACAATCGAGCCGACGCCGAACGCCGCCGCGCCGACGCCAAGGAACGACAGCTCGAAGCCGAACGCCGCCGCGCCGACGCCAAGGAACGGCAGCTCGAAAGCGAACGCCAACGAGCCGACGCCAAGGAACGGCAGCTCGAAATCGAGCGACAACGAGCCGACTCCAGTAAGGCGGAGCTCGAGACCGAGCGCGCCCGGGCCGATCGGCTCGCGAGGAAGCTCCGCGAACTGGGAATCGAGCCCGATTGATCCTGGAACGCAAGCGCCGTCAGTAGGCTGGCTTGGAGTCTCGCGGGTCGATGGGGTGGCTGCTCGGATTGTCGAGGTCGCCGCCTGCTCGGTTTGTCGCGTGGGTCCTTGAAGGCGTGGCGCTGGCGATTCCCGAATGGCTTCCCGGGCGAGGCGAATCGGGACGATTGGCGGTGGTCTCGCTCTCGTCGTCGTCATCGCGGTCGAGGGCGAGATCCTGTCCGCGGGGAGAGACGGATTCGAGGTGATCGGCGATCGGGGCCGGGGCCTCGTGAACCGCCGCGGGGGCGTGAACACGGGGGGAGTGAGCGAGAATCGGGACGAAGGCGATCACGAGCAGGGCGGCGAAGAGCGAGACCGCCATGTGGATCGTTCGTCGAGATTGGGGCTCGAATCGCCCCATCTGGGCCTTGGGGTCGCGGAGGGTATCGCGAACCCAGACGATTTGGAGAGGATGGCGCTCGCGTCGCGAGGCGGTGAGCCGATTCCAGCGAGTGGCGACTTGACCTGACCACGAGGTGTCGGTGGTGGACTCGAGTTCGCGAATTCTGCGTTCGAGGGTGGGCCAGAGCGAAGATCCGGTTTCGGATGGTTCTCGCCCCGCCGCGACGAGGATCGCGATCGCCTGATGGAGCAAGCCAAGCTGGCCACGACAGTCCAGGCAGTGCTCGAGGTGGGCATTGATCACGGCGCGTTCGCGGGGATTTAATTCGGATTCGACTGGGGCTTTCTCGCCGCCGAGGTCGTTTTCGAGGAGGGGGAGCCGTGCTCGCACCCATTTACACCGGGATTCACTCATTTTTGGGCTCACGCTTGAGATTTCCGTCCTTGGAGTCATCGGGAATGCGGTCGTTTCGTGATTGCCAGATTTCGCGAAACCGTTGGCGAGCGAGTGCGAGCCGCCATCGAATGGTTGGTTCCCGTCGTCCGACGATCGCGGCGACCTCGGAGGTTGAGAAGCCCTCGAGGTCGCGTAGGATCAAGATCGTGCGATAGCTTGCGGGGAGTCGAGAGAGAACGAGTTGGACCTCTTGGGCGAGTTCGGCCCGAATTAAAGGGTCGGGGTCCGCGGATTCGAAACGTGCTCGACCGGCGTCGCGGAGATTGGTCGAGAGGACGGAGTTTTCGAGTTTGAGTCGCCGGAGCCAATCGAGCCCGAGGTTGATGGCGACCCGAAACAACCAGGGACCGAAACGTCGAGAGGCGTCGAACTGATCGAGCCGTTGGTGGACGCGCCAGAAGGTTTCCTGAGCGAGGTCGCGAGCGTGCTCTGGATCACGAACCAGCCTTGTCAAGACGCGGATGAGCTTACGTTCGTAGCGTTTGACCAGGATGCCGAAGGCCTGATCGTGTCCGTTTCGGGCGCGATCGACGAGCCAGGCGTCGCTTTGCTCGGCATGGTCGCGAGTCTGGTCCCAGGATAGCTCGGTCATGAGGCTTGCATCAGCCGCTGGCCGTTTCTCGGGGTAGGCTCGCGGGGGCGTGCCTGGGATCGGGACGTCGATTTTGTCTTCGAGCCCTGGCTTTGCCGGTTTCCGCATCGCGTGACCTCCTCACGCTCCCTATCATACGGATGGAGGGGCTGGTCGCGTTGGACTATTTTTCGATCTCTCGACGCGAGTCGTGGCCGTGGCCGCCAGGGGGATAGGGGATGGCCGTTTGGGAATTTCGGGATTCCCGGATCGAGCGCTGCGATGAATCGTCGCGATGGGCCGCGCTCGAGGTCTTATATCGCCGTGTGCCGGCTCCCTTGCGGGATCGGTTGATCGTGGAGGTTCTTGAGGAATCGGCGCGCGGCGACCTGGATTTGACGGGGCTCTGGGTGGCATCGGGTCGTGGGGGGCGGATCGAGGGGGTGCTCTTCACCCAGGAATTGGCGGGTCGGGCCGCGGCGGTCTGGGCACCCGAGATTTCGAGGAAGTGGCATCGATCGGTCCTGGCGACCGCCTTGATCGAGACGGCTCTCGCGGATCTGAAGGCGCGTGGGATCGTGCTTGCGCAGGCGGTGATGGACGAATCGGCCGATCCTCGAACCAGTCGCGACCTGGAACGGGGCGGGATGCCGCGGATCACGGAATTGCTTTACCTTGAGCGCGAAACGGCCCTGCCCCTGGTCATGAAGGATCGGGTCGAGTTTTCTTGGACGCCGTATTGCGACCAGATCGAGGATGAGTTTCGCCGGGTGCTTCGCGATACCTATGATAAAAGCCTGGACATGCCCGAGCTCGAAGGAACGCGCGGGCTTGATGAGATTCTCGCCGGGTATCGCGCGGCCGGGTGTTACGATCCAGGTCGATGGCGGCTGGGCCGGCTCGCGAACGAGCCTGGGGCCGCGGCGATCCTGCTGCTCACCGAAATCCCCAGCCGCGAAGCCTGGGAGGTGATGTACCTGGGCCTGACCATCCCGGCCCGACGCCGCGGGCTTGGCCTTGCCATCTTGCGCCATGCCCTCGATCTGGCCCAGGGACGCGCTCGAATGATCGAGTTGGCGGTTGACGCCCGAAATCATCCCGCCCGTCGGCTCTATGAGTCCGCGGGGTTCACCCTCCGCGATCGCCGAGTGGTTCACCTGGCCGTTCTCGGCCGGCCGGCCGGAAGCTCCGGCGAGTTCTCGGCTTGAATCCAACGCATGCTCGCGTTTTTCTCCGTACCGCTACCACTCCGACGCGGGGGTGATCGGTGGCGGCGATCCCGGCCGCGTCCCCGGGGGGGTGTGCGGCGGCCTCTGTCTCAAAATGTGTCCCTTCTTGAGATAAATCACCGACTCGGCGATCTTGGCGGCGTGGTCCGCGACTCGCTCAAGATTACGCGCTGTGTTCACAAGCCGCAGCCAGGTGTCGATCCGCGCTGGATCTCGAATAATCCCATCCTTGAACGACTTCTGGACGGCCCGATAATCGCGGTCGATCCGCTGATCCGCGGCGATGACCGCCTCGGCCCCGTCCACGTCCGACTGAGTCAGGGCGTCAAGACTGGCGTGAAGCTGGGCCAGCACGGCCGTCGCCAGGCTTTCAAGCGACTGCGGAATCGGAGCGCCCCCCCCGGAACCGGAGAGCTTCCTGGCCCGCTTGGCGATATGGCGAGACAGCTCGCCCAGGCGCTCGAGGTCGCCGTTGATCTTGAGAATCGCCGCGACCCGTCGGAGATCCGACGCCACGGGCTGATGAAGGGCCAGCACCCGGACGCACTCGCGCTCGATCTGGATCTCCCAGCGCTCGAGTGCTCGCCTGCGTTTTTTCAGGTCGTCGGTCACTTCGCGTTGACCGTCGCAAAGCGCGTGGATGCTCTGGTCGATGGCTTCCTCGACCACGGCCGCGAGCTTGAGCAGCTCGGACCAGAGACTCTCCATGTCTCGCAGGAAATTCCGGCCGAGAGTGATCCGTTCGATGTCCCAGTCGGCGTCGGCCCCCCCTTGCTCCTCTTTCATGAGCCTGACCTCCTTTATCGTCACCCGAGGATCCTTGAACGCCAAGCCGATACTCCGGGCTCGTGCCGAAGGGGTGTTTCTCGTCCTGTCAACACTATGGAATCAGGCGGCGGGCCACAACCTCTGATCCCGGTCGCGATCGAGGAATCCCAAGGATCGTACACGCGGAGTCCTCGCGCGTGGGGTTTTGATGAATCACGCGGGATTCCCCGATGAAGACTCATTCGACTATTCTTGCAATGATCGACCTTGGAACACGCACCCTCGCGAGGCACGACCAAGCCGATGCCTGATCCCGCGCTCTGGACCGAGGCCATGGGCGTTTCCGCCCTGGCGGCGTTCGTGGTCTTCACGCTCTTCACGCTGGCCCGCTCGTCGGTTGGCGAATCGTCCGGATGGCGATCGACGGCGGCCTCGACGATCGCGCTGGGTCTTGGAATGGTCGTTGGATGCGCGATCCTGGGAATCCGCCCCCACTGGCCCTTGCTTGAGGATCAAGACCGCTTGCTGGCGATTGTGCTGCCGCTGGCGATGGGTGTCGAGCTCGCCGCGGCGAGCACCTGGCCGCGCCGGCTCGCCTTCGCGGGCCGGATCGGCGTCTCGGGCACGACCGCCTCGATCTTGCTCCACGGCACCACTTACCTCAGCGACCTTACCGGCCCTGAAAGTCGTGAATGGCCGCCGGCCCTGGCCGGGACGATCCTGACGGGCCTCGCCATGGCCCAATTCACGGGATGGCTCCTGGCGTGGCGACTCGCGGCCCGATCGCCAGGTTCGTCGCACCTGGCTGGCCTGGCGATTGTCATCCTGGGGTCGTCACTCGCCGTGATGATGTCAGGCTACGCGACCGGTGGGCTGATCGGGCTTCCCGTTGCCGGCGCGCTCGGCGGGCTCGCGATGGCCGCCAGGCTCTCGCGACCCGCCCTTCGACACGGTGGGCCAATCCTGGTCGCCGTCACGGGGCTGGCCTCCATTCTCGTGATTGGCCGGTTCCTCGGCCAGCTCGGCACGTGCCACGCGGTCCTGCTCTTCGCGGCACCCCTCCTCGGATGGGTTCCCGAGCTCATCCCTGGCGAATCCCTCTCGCCCCTCGTCAAAGCCTCCGCCCGGCTCGCGCTCGTCACCACCCTCGTCGCCGGCGTCGTCCTCCACGCCAGCCAGCGATTCCTCGACCCTTGAATCCCGATCGCCACCCTCATTCCCGCCAGCAAATTCCAGGACCACGCCAAAAACCAGAACCTGCTTGTACAAACTCGAGCGAGTCTCTACACTTGTCCGATATCGGATAATTGTCCGAGACTAAGGTGGCTCA
>JAKBAP010000348.1 GCA_021808995.1 Planctomycetota bacterium
CCCAGCCATAGCCGCCGTAGCCACCCGGATAGTTGTACTGGGCCCGAGCCTCGGTCCCGGCCAGGATCACCAGAGCCGTAAGAGCCGCCGCGATCGTGACGTGTTTCATGAGAGCCCTCGCCGAAAGAGAGAGAGTCCGCGCGATCAGGCGCGGCGGATGAGCTTGAGCAAGAACAAGAGGATTAGCGAGCCGACGGTGGCCGCGACGAGCTCGCCGAGCAGCCCTGGCGTGCTGACTCCCAGCGAGCCGAAGACATAGCCGCCGATCAGGGCTCCGATCACTCCGATGACCAGGTTTTCCAGCAGTCCAAACCCACGCCCCTTGACCAGGTGCCCTGCCAGCCAACCGGCGGCGATTCCGATCAACAAGAACCAGACGAGACTCATACGGTACTCCGAGGCGCACTGTTCGATTCCGAGCGAGGCGGCCACAGTTCATGGAGCCGATTGTAACACCCTAGCTTCGTATTCGGGAGCAAGTGCTGAGGTTGGCGTCGAGGGTTCATGGTTCAAGGAGTTCAGGTGGCTCTGGCTTCGGCGGGGCTGGGATTGTCGGGTTCCCGCGAGAACGGATCGAATCGGGGGTTGGGCTCGCGGAGTCCAGGGATCGCTGTCCGGCGGCCGGCACTCGAGATGGCGCGGAGGGAATAGGGTTTTTCCCTCCGGTGGATAGGCTTGAAACCAAGGGATACAGGTCCGAGTAAACCCTGAGCTGGCGGGGTGAAGCCGTCGGCGCGAATTGCAAATGAGAGAGCTTCATGAAAACGAGCAGGTCGCCAATCGTCGGTTCGCGCGGATGCTCGAGTTCGGCGATGATCTCTTCCATCCTTGGGCTATGAAGCATCCTGGGGATGTCGAACATCGCGATGACGTATTGCTTGGCCGGCACAGAGTCGGGACTGTCCTTGGGGACGAGCGAGACAAACCCGCGACTGAGGTTGTCGATCGCGTCGTCGACGGCTCGGATCGTTTCTGGCTGCAATTCGCCGGCGGCCGCTTCCCAGACGGCGATCGCGATCGTCCGCTCGATGGCCAATCGATCGGGTGCGAGCGCGCACGAAGCGCGAGTGGCCACCGGCCCTTCCGCTTCAGATAGTTCATGCGAAGGGTCATGCCTTCCTTGGGGAACCCGAAACTGAGTTCCTGAATGATCTCGGGGCGAATCTCGGCCATGAACGAGCGGAGGCTCGACGAGGATACATCGTCGCGGAACAGACTTCTGAACCTGCTATTCAAGGCATCTCCGTTCGCCAGGTCGATTGGCTCGGGGCTGTTGAACACGCGGTCCTCGATCCGCGGACGGTTTTCGGTAATCTTCAGGGATTCAGCCCGTCGGCGGTCGGCATAACGACCATTGGCCTCGGCCTGCGACCGCGACATGTATTGATTCCACGAATGGCATTGTCCAGGTTGATCGAGGCCGCTTGGGCCGAGTCCAAAGTGTACTGGCCAAGGCCCGCGTAGGTGAATCCCGGGCCAACGATGATGATGGATTCGGAACTGGCGTTGGTCCCCTACAGGATGAGCGAGATCACCCACGCCGCCGCGACCTCGACGCGATTCATGGAACGATTCTCCAGCGAGGGAACGATGCCTGGACGGTGGATGTACGGCGAAGGAATTCAGCGCGGACACGATCCGGATCGCCACGCCCTCACCGCCGCGCGCCGACCCGGCGTGGCACGTACGACGTTCCCCAGCCGTTGGTTCGATGGAGCGTCAGACACCCCAACAAACTTATTGTAACATCTCGTGAAACCGGAGGCCCACGGAGAGCTGGCTTGATCAGGGCGGTTTCCTGGCGACCTTCTGTTAGAATGGACGAATCCAATGGCCGCGTTGGGAGTGCCCTTCCCTTGCTCGACCCGCCCACGAAAACCAGCCAGGCCGAAATCAGCCGCTGGAGGGCTGTCTCACTGGCCCTCGGGTTTTTGATGCTGGCCGCCGGCGCTGCCGATTGCCGGCAACTTTTGCTCAGTCCGCGAGCCCAGGATTGGTCGAGCATCGCCCGGTTCGAGTTTGAGCTCTACGGTGGTCTGTGGCTCATTGCCGGCGAGGTCCCCGGCCTGACCTGGCGAGTCATCTTGTCCGTGTTCGCCGCGATCGGCCTGTTCGACCTCGTCCAGATCATAACAGGCCGCGCCGTTCGCCCGATCTGGGGACACGTCGCGACGGGGCCGGAATGGGTCATGATCGGCGACCTCACCGTCATCGTCGCGCTGGTCTGGTCGCGCCCGTTCCCGAGGCGGCCCGCGCGCGACGGCATCCATCCGGGCTGGATCGTGGGGGGAGCTCTCTGCGCCCTTGCCGCCGGTCTCGTGGTCGACTGGGCCGGGCTGGGCCAGTACCCGATTTACGCGACCGCGCGGTCGGCGGGCCCGTCGGAGGGGCCTGGCCTGGACTACCTGGTGTATCTTCCTCGTGGCTACCATCGCTCGCTCGCGACGTGGCCGGTGATCCTCGCGCTTCACGGCTCGGGCGCGGTCGGCGGCGATCTCGAGAGAGTCCGAGCCGAGGGCCTTCCGCCGCGAATTGAGAAGGAGGGATCAATCCCCTTCATTGTCGTCGCGCCGCGGAGCCCCGGCCACGGCTGGGATCGTGGCGCGCTTCTCAGCCTGCTCGACGAGGTCATCGTCGGATACAGGATTGATGCGACTCGAATCTACGTGACCGGATACAGCATGGGCGGCTACGGAACCTGGTCCCTGGCGACCGCCGACCCAGGCCGGTTCGCGGCGATCGCGCCGATTTGCGGCGGCGGCGATCCCGCCTGGGCCGGCGCGTTACGGCACGTCCCCGTCTGGGCATTTCACGGAGATCAAGACCGACTCGTTTTACCCGACGAATCCCTGCGCATGATCGACGCGATCTCGGAAGCGGGCGGCGACGCACGGCTCACGGTCTACCCCGGCGTCGGGCACGATTCCTGGACCAAGACTTACCAGGACAAGCGGCTTTTCGACTGGTTTCTCAGCCACCGGCGACCATGAACAGCCTGGATCAGCGGACCCCCGAATGGAGCGCGCACGGCGGGGGAAATCATGGCGTCCGCGCGTTGAAACCGATAAGATCAATCGAGTGGTGGACGAATCACCGAGGGGATCGGTACTCGGGTTGTGAGTTCTCACGCTCGGCACACGGTTCGCGGCGGCCTCCCTGGTCGAGAACGCATGGGCCTCCGAACATGTCGCCAGCCGCTTGGGCATGCGATCGTGAACGCTTTTTCCGAAGGAAGGGGCGGGTGATGCGAGCGGTTCCGTCGAAGGCGTCTCGTGGCTTCACGGTGATCGAGCTCCTGGTCGTGATCGCGATCATCGGCGTCCTGGTGGCGCTCACGCTGCCGGCCGTTCAATCGGCCCGCGAGGCCGCTCGCCGCGCCCAGTGCCAGAACAATCTCAAGCAAATCGGGCTGGCGCTGAATAGTTATGTCACGCTAGGCGACGCCTTTCCCATCGGCTATCTGTCCTGGCCCGACCCGATCGGCGGGGCCGCTCCAGGGTGGGCCTACGCCGTTGCCGTGCTGCCGCAACTGGAGCAAGCCCCGATCTATGCGTCGATCAACATCAACCTTCCCATCGATTTCCCCGGTAATGCGACGGCGCGGGTCGTCCCGTTGGGGGTTCACGTCTGCCCGAGCGACAGCATGACCGGATTATTCAGCGTTTCGTCGCTCGTAACAGGCGGCTCGATCGACGCCGCGACGACCAGCTACGCCGCCTGCGGCGGCACGAGCGCGGGCGCCCGGTCAAACGGGATGTTCGTGATGAACAAATCGGTCCGGCCCAAGCAGGTTAAGGACGGTCTCTCGAACACGTTCGCCGTCGGCGAACGCGGCTCCTTCATGGTGCGAAACGCCTGGGCGGGTGCCCTGGGAGACGGCCGCGGGGGCGTGCAAGTGCTTGCCTACGTCGGCTCGAGCGCGCCCGATCCCGCCAGTCCTTCGCCGACCTCGTTCCTGGGCCCGCACTCTGGGCTGACGCAATTCGTAATGGCCGATGGCTCGGTTCACCCAATCAAATCGACAATCAACGTCGCGGTCTACCAGGCGCTCGCGACCCGCGACGGCCGAGACATCGTGGATCAAGGAGCCTACTGAAATGGACCCGCGACCCAAACCCAGTCCGGCGGGCGTGCCCGCCCAGCGCGGGGGGGTGCCCTACGGGCTTGCGCGGGTGATCCTGGGCTTGCTGTTGCTGGTCGCTGGCGCGCTCAAGCTCTACCAGCTCGGCTTTGAGGCCGAGGACGAGGGCGACGGGGCGGTTTTGCTCATGCTGTTCGCCGAGATCGAGCTCTTGTTTGGGGCCTGGCTCGTCTCTGGGATCGACGCCGAACGGACCCGGCCCTGGGCGGCGGCGGCGTTTCTGGGCCTGGCGGCGTCGAGCACCTTTCAACTCATCGCCGGCAAGTGCTCGTGTGGTTGTTTCGGCGGGCTCTCGATTCACCCCGGTCTCGCGCTCGCGATCGACCTGGCCGCGATCGCCGCGGTTCTCTTCACGCGCTGGCCAGCCCCGACGGCCTGGGAGTATCTCCTCACGCCAACGCGGCTCGCGGGCTTCGCCTTACTCGCCCTCGCGATCGCGGCGGTCGGCTGGCGTCAGGCCGAATTGGTTACCCTGACCGGAATCGCGACGGCGGACGGCCGACCGCTGTCAGACGCCGAGCTCATCTTCACCGGCCCCTCGGGCAGGCTCGACCTACACACCGACCACGACGGCCGCTTTCGGCTGGCGCTCGTCCGCCCCGGCCGCTACGCCCTCAGCACCCCCGGGCGAACCGCCGATGCCCAGCCTCAACCCGCCAGGAAAGCCGGCAGACCCTCCGCCAAGTCCCGCTCGAAGGCCGCCGGCTTCATGCCGCCGCCCGCCGACGCGGTCCGCTGGATCGAAATCCCCGCGTGTTCCGAGGACAATCGAACCATCGAATTGTAAAACGGATTCGCACTCCTAAAAGACATCCAAGCCCGAAGCGCGAGCGAGTGTTCCGTGTCGGCCACTCGCCGAATCATTCAGGGCAGCCGTTGGCCGAGCAGCCACTCATAGAGCTCGGGCGTGGCGTAGGCGCGATCCCAGCAGTTGTGCTCGAGGCCGAAATACTCGGTGTACCGAGGCGCTCCCCCCGCCGCGCGCAGGGCCGCGATCATTCGCCGCGGGCTCGCCACCGGGCTGCCCGCGTCGTGGCTGTTGTGGAAACACCAGCATGGAATCCCGGGAATCCGCGAGGCGACCTCCGGATCCCCGCTCGACGCGACCGGCACAATCGCCGCCCAGCGGTTCGGAAAGCGATCGGCCAGCTCCCAAACGCCGTTCCCGCCGCTCGACAGCCCGGTCAGATAAATCCGCCGGGGGTCGATCCGATACTCCTTCTCGATCGCCTCAACCTCCTCGAACGCCGTGATCGCATCCTCCCGTTCAGCCGGCCATGCGCCGCTGTGCCCCTGGGGACAAAGGACGAAAAACCCAAAGCCATTCTTCATCAATTCAAGCGCGGGCGGCAGCCCGACCGCGGTATATTGCCGTCCCTCGGCGCCACGATCCCCATACCCGTGCAAAAACACAATCAACGGCCAGGCCCGGTCGCCCCGGTATTCAGAGGGTTCAAAGAGCGCATAG
>JAKBAP010000349.1 GCA_021808995.1 Planctomycetota bacterium
GCCGGCGATGACGAGGGCGGTCGCGGCGGCGACGCCGACCGCCCGCCGTGGGCTGGGGTGGTCGATCGCGAGGTCGATCGAGAGCAGTAGCCACGGTGTCCAGATCGCCGCCCAGGCGACGGGAAAGAGCAGCCAGACCACCAGGAATCCTGAAAAGGGAAACGTGATCCCGGCGAACCATCGTCCCCAGCCGCCGAGCCCCCATTTCCATGCCAGCAGGAACATCCCCAGCCCGGCGGTCCAGAGCCTCAGCGCGGCCATCACCCCTGGTGCCCAGGAAAGTTCGCCGGCGTACGCCACGAGCTGAAACGGGTCAAGGACAGCGCTTTGGCCGTTGGCCAGATGGGGAACCCCACAGCCGGCGTGGGAGTTCCAGAGGGGGAGCCGACCCGAGCGTATCATCCGCCGATTGAACGCGAGCCAGGGCTCGAACTGAAGCGCGGGGTCCATGAGAAGCCGGTTCGCCGGTTGATAGCCAGGCGCGCCGGCCTCGCGAAACGTCTCGGTCGCCAGCAGGACGTCGGCCGAGCTCAGCGCCTTTCCTTGGAGCAGGCTCTCGTGAAAGAAGCCCACGACCAGGCAGGCTAGGCTGATGCCGAAGGCGGCTGTCTCCGTCCGATTGGTCACCACTTGCCTCCTTGCCGCCGGTCCAGGATTCGCGGGAGCGGGCGACTCGCGATTCCTCGCCCGGCCTGATATACATAACGGATTCGCCGGTCGAGCGGCGAGCCGGTTTTCACGGGACAATGAGGTTCTGGTTCGCGATGGCGTATTGGTTGTTCAAATCCGAGCCCAGCTCGTACTCGTTCGCCGACCTCATGGCCGAGCCTAATCAAACCACAGGCTGGGATGGCGTGCGAAACTATCAGGCTCGAAACTTTCTTCGCGATCAGGTGGCGGTTGGGGATGGCGTCTTGTTTTATCATTCGAACGCCGACCCCCCTTGCATCGCGGGAATCGCCGAGGTGGTCGCGCAGGCCCATCCCGACCTCACGGCCTTCGATCCGAACGACTCGCACTATGACTCCAAGAGCATCCGGTCGGATCCCACCTGGTTTCAGGTGTCGATCAAGGCCGTACGCCCGATCGACCCCCCGCTTGGGCTCCAGGAGCTCCATGCCGTCGCCGAACTGGCGGGAATGGAGTTGTTGCGCAAGGGGAGCCGGTTGTCGATTCAGCCGGTATCGGCCGCGCAATGGAAGGTCGTGATCAAGCTGGCCAAGGCTCGAAAAAAGCACTAACCCGTTCCCGAGAGGACTCGCCATGCCCAGGATCGAGCATTTCGCGATCTATGCCGACGACACGAGGGCGCTTGCCCAGTTTTACGTCGAGGTGCTGGCAATGCGCGTCGTGAAGCAGGGTACTGGCGACAACCCAGGCTATTTCTTGGCCGACGGGCACGGTGGGGCGATCGAAATCATCGGCCGGCCCGCGGGTGCCTCGGTTAACCAGCGATGGGTGTGTCACCTGGCCTTCTGGAGTGACGACGTGGCGGTCCTTGAGCAGCGCGTGACCGCCCTCGGGTTCGTGATCGAGGGGGAGACCCGGGTCGACGACGAGGGGCTCAAGACCTTTTTCTTCAGCGATCCCGCCGGCAATCGGTGCCAGATCGTCTGGCGGCGCGAGCCGCTTGAATCGTAGGGAAGGGGTGGATGGGCGCTCAGATCACGTCGGTCTCTTCGCCGGGCGTGGGGTCGCGGATGACGTGGACGTGGTGGTTGAGCCTGGGATTGGGGGAAGGGAAGTCGCCGCGGAAGTGAACTCCGCGTGATTCCTGGCGTGCGATCGCGGAGGCGATGACGAGCCGTGCGGTGAGGAGCATGTTTTGCATGCTCCAACCCGTGGGGTCGTCGAATTCCAGGGGTAGCAGGTATTTCCCCCAGCGCTCCACCTGGGCGAGGGCGTCTTGAAGTCCAGCCTGGTCGCGGGTGATGCCGACGGCGCGCCACATGAGGGCGCGGAGTGATTTTCTCAGGTCATCGAGGTCGATGCGGCCATGGCCGGGGTCGAGGCTGGGCGCGCTGACCGGGGGGACTTCCAGAGGGACCGGCCCGAGGCGATCGAGGGTGGCGACGATGTCGTGCGCGACCCGCGCTCCATAGACGAGCCCCTCAAGCAGGCTGTTCGAGGCGAGCCGGTTCGCGCCATGCAGCCCGGTGCTGGTGACCTCGCCGGCGGCCCAGAGGCCGGGCACGGACGTGTGCCCGCTGGTATCGACCACGACCCCGCCAATCATGTAATGAGCGCCTGGGCAGACCGGGATCGGGTCCTTGCAAATGTCGAGGTCAAACTGCCTCAAGAGGCGATCGATGCCCGGGAACCTGGCGCGAATATGATCGGGTTCCAGGTGCGAGAGGTCCAGATAGACGCAGGGATGCCGGGTCTTCGCCATCTGGGCGGTAATGGCCAGCGCGACGTCGTCACGGGGGGCGAGCTCGGCCGCCGGATGGACACTTGGCATGAATCGCAGGCCGTCGCGGTCGCGCAGATACGCACCCTCGCCCCGAATGGCTTCGGTGAGTAAGTGGCGGGTGGAACCGGCCAGGTAGAGGACTGTCGGGTGGAATTGGATGAATTCCATGTCGCGAAGGTCAGCGCCTGCTCGGAAGGCCATCGCATGACCATCGGCGGTCGCGATGCTGGGATTCGTTGTCTCGCGAAAGAGCTGGCCGACGCCTCCGGTCGCGAGCACGACCGCTCGAGCCCACACGAGCGAGAGCCCACGACGACGATCCCAGACCAGAACGCCGCGGCAACGCGATTCGTGAGTCAGCAAATCGATCGTGAAACTATTCTGCCAGAGCCGAATGTTATTTCGGGCCCGAGCGCGCTCGATGATCGCGCGCATGATCTCTCGTCCCGTCGAATCGCCCAGCGCGTGGGCGATCCGCGCGTGCGAATGGCCCCCCTCGCGGCCAAGCGCGACGTGGCCATTTTCCTGGTCGAAATCGACGCCCCAGTCGATGAGCTCGCCGATCCTTTCGGGCGCTTCGCGGACCACCATGGCCACGACATCCGGGTCGCAGAGCCCCTTTCCGGCGGCGAGAGTGTCGGCGATGTGGTTGTCGAAACGATCCTCGGGGTCGAGGACGCCGGCGATGCCCCCCTGGGCGTAGTGGCTATTGCTCTCCTTGTCCTCCTGCTTGGTGACGACGAGCACGCGATAACGATCTGGAATCCCGAGGGCTGCGCGAAGGCCGGCGATCCCACCGCCGATGACCAGCACGTCGGTGAAATGGTGCGGCAACTCCTTGGGAGAGAAGCCAATCAGGGTGCGCCTGGGCGAGCGAAAAGAAAGCCGCATATCGGTTCGGTGAGAGCTCAACCCGCCAGCCGGATGGGTCGCGGCCATCACGGATTGGGTTTTGGGTTCGGGACATTCGATCGCGGAGGAGTGGCTACCCGGCCGAGGCGTGAGGTATAGCCCCGCCATTTCGCACGGAATTCGGCGGGAGGCTCGACCCGTACACCCTCGGTGTTGCCCCTGGCCTCGTCCTGGGCGATCGTCCCCCGGGCACGCTGGTTCTTGGTTGAGAACCGCGTCTTGGGATCGAGCCGTGGCTGATCCTTTGATGGGGCCGCCCCCGGCTCCTCGCCTGGCTTCAGGGTGATCTCACGACCAGGGCCGACCGGCTGCTTGGGGTCGACCTTTTGATATTTGGTGGCGAACTGCTCAAGCTGGCCCTTGGTTAGGCCGGTTTGCTGCTCGAGCTGCTTGACGGCGTCCTCGTCCTTGAGCAGGTCGGGAAGCTTGCGCAGGACCAGGTCGGATTGAGGCTGGTCGCGAGGAGCGACGGTGTCGCCAAAGGGATTTTCGGGCTCCGACATCGTTGGCGAGGGGCTGGTTCCATCCTTGCCGGGCGTGTTTCCTGGTCCTGGACCCTTGCCGGCTTCACCACCCCCCTTATCGCCCGCGCCGCCGCCACCCCCCTTGCCGTTGGACTCGCCAGGGCCGCTGGGCTCGCTCGAGCGATCGCCGCCAGGAGCGCCGCCCGGCTTGCCCCCCGCGCCGCCTCCAGGCTTGCTTGCCGAGCCTGGCGAGCTCCCCTGGCTACGCGAGCCCCCCTTGGGCTCGCCTGAACCCGGCTGGCCGGGCTTGTCGCCGCCACTCGAGCTCGGCTGGCCACCACTCGGGTCGCCTTTGCCGGGCTGGCTGGAATCGCCGCCTTGCTTTTGCCCTGTCGAGCCCTGCTCAGGCCCGCCGCCGGGCTTTTGTTCTCCGTTGGCCGCCGGAGAACCACCACCCGGTTTACCTGGCTCAGCGCCCTGGGGATTCTCGCCAGACTCTTCCTGGGGCTTTTGCCCCATCTTGGAGGTTGGCTGGCCCTCCTGGCCGTCGGCTTGACCCTTGGCGGTGGGCTCGGTGCCGTTTGGCTTCTCGCTCGACGGTCGAGATGAGCCGGAGTCGTTCTCGGTTGGGTCACCCTTGGTCTGGCCGGTCTCGCTCCCCTGGGGGGGTTGGTTGGGCCTTCCGCTGGGTGATTTTTGAGGGCTGGACGCACCCTTGGGAGGATTCTGGCCCATCGCGCCTTGGGGCTTGGGTGATTCACCGGTGCCGGTTGGTGGCTGGTCGCCTGGCTTTGACGAACCGGGATCGCCTGGCTTTCCTTGGTCGCCGGGCTTGGTGGGGCTCGACGAGGGATCGCCGTTGGCCTGACTTGGTTTGTCGCCCGTGGGTTCTTGCGTGCTGGACTTAGAGCCCTTGCCAGTTCCCTTTCCTTGCATCTTCTCGGTGGCAGGGGGGTCGCCAGGCCTGCGCTCGCGCATCTGGGTCTTCTGACTGTCGGTGGCTGAGTTGGCCGGCGGCTTCCGCATTCCACGCTGGCCGGTCGGCTGGTCCTGTGACGATTGCCCGTCCTGTTCGCGGGGACTCTGGCCGTTGGGCGTCGACGAACTCGTCTCGGGCTTTTGCCGGCCCTTGTTGGGCGGGTTGCCAGGCGGGTTGGGAGGGGAATTGCCACGGGGCTTGGATGGGCTCGGTTCACCGCCATTCTTGGGCGTCTGGGGCGCGTTGGGATTGTCCGAGGCAGAGGCTCCGCTGGGAGGTTGCGACGTGGGATCTCCGGGCTTCGCGCCGGGGTCGTTGGGCTTTTCGCCAGCCGAGCCCTTCGCGCCCGCGGCATCGCCGGGATTGGGCTTGCCGGATTGAGAATTCGTGGGCTGATCGGAATTCATCTCGCCCGCTTGGCCCGGCGGTTTGGAAGCCGGGCGAGTCGGCGGGGTCTTGGGCGCGTTGGGGTCGTTAGGTTGTGTCTGGGGCTCGTTTCCAGTCGGGGGATTCTGGTCCGCGTTCGTGCCCGTCCTGGGTTGGCTAGACTTGGGCGGATTCGAGGGTGCGTTGGCCTGCGCTGGCGATTCGCCCTTGGCGTCCGGCTTGCCCGCGTCGGGCTTTTCGCCATTCATCGGGCCGGCCTTTGGTTGGGCCGGGCTGGCGGGGTTTGATGGGTCGGTCTTCGAACCGTCCGGGGGAGTGGTCTTGTCACCCTGTGGCGTGGTGTTGTCGCCGGGCTTTCCGGTTTTGTCGCCCTGTGGCGTGGTGTTGTCGCCGGGCTTTCCGGTTTTGTCGCCCTGTGGCGTGGTGTTGTCGCCGGGATTTCCGGTTT
>JAKBAP010000350.1 GCA_021808995.1 Planctomycetota bacterium
GAGGAGGACGGCTATCGGATCAGCAAATCGATCCGGGATCTCTGCGTCTTCGCCAAGCAAAACATCGCCGCCGACCCCCCGTTTTCGCGGCTGGACTTGATTAGCTGCCGGAATGTCCTCATTTATTTAGCCCCTCCGCTCCAGCGGAAGGTGATCCCGACTTTTCATTACGCCCTCAATCCCGCTGGCTTCTTGATGCTCGGGTCGTCGGAGACGGTGGGGGCGTTTGGCGATCTCTTCACCCTGATCGACAAGACGCACAAGGTCTACGAGAGGAAGCCGATGGCGTTCCGGCAGTATCCGCATTTCACGACGGGGTTGTCCTCGGTGGCGACGGTCGGCGAGCAAGAAGAAGGGATTCGCCCCGCCCCCACTCCCGGGGAATTACAGAGGGAGGCCGACCGGATCGTGCTGGCCGAATACGCGCCGGCGGGCGTCTTGGTCGACGGATCGTTCGAGATCTTGCAATTCCGGGGACGGACGAGCCCGTTTCTCGAGCCCGCGCCTGGGACCGCGAGCCTGAACCTGCTCAGGATGGTTCGCGAGGGGCTCGGGATGGAGCTCCGAGGCGCTCTCGCCGAGGCCAAGAGAGACAATACAATCGTCCTGCGAAAAGGGGTGCGAACCCGCGACACTGGCTCGCGCCTGGACGTTGACCTGAAGGTGGTCCCGATCAAGCAAAAGGGAATGGCCGAGGTCTGTTTCCTGGTCTTGTTCGTGGAATCGAGATCCGACCCGACCATGCCCGACCAGTCCGAGGATGTCCGGACGCCCCGGCGACCGGGGCTGGGTTCGTGGTTCCGGGGTCTGCTGACCTCGTCGCGTGGATCGGCCACGCGAAGGGTGGGACCTAGCGAACGTGACGACATGGCGCTCGCCGAGCTCAGGCGAGAACTGGCGGCGGCTCGCGAGGAGCAACAATCGATCACCGAGGAGCAAGAGGCGGCCAACGAGGAGCTGAAATCGGCCAACGAGGAGATCCTCTCGAGCAACGAGGAGCTCCAGAGCACGAACGAGGAGCTCGAGACGGCGAAGGAGGAACTTCAGTCGGTGAACGAGGAGCTGACGACGGTCAACGAGCAGCTTCAGATCCGAAACGCCGAGTTGAACCGGCTCAATGACGACCTGGCGAATCTGCTCTCCAGCGGCAATGTGCCGATGATCCTGGTCGGGGTGGATCTGCGGATCCGGCGGTTCACGGCGGCGGCGGCGAGGGTTCTCGGCATGATCCCGACCGACGTCGGCCGACCCATCGGCGATTTGCGACCCCCGGTCGAGGTCGTCGACCTGGAAACCGTGATCGAGAACGTCATCGAGACGGTCCAGGTCGTGGAACGCGAGGTCCGCGACCGCGACGGCCGGTGGTATCTGCTACGCCTGCACCCGTATCGGACCTCCGACAACAAGATCGACGGCGCGGTCATCGTGCTCTTCGACGTCGACGTGGCGAAGACCGCCCAGGTCCTGCTCAAGGAATCCAGCGATTACACCCGGGCGATCGTTCAGACAGTGCGGGAGCCGCTCTTGATCCTCGAGGCCGACCTCCGCGTGAAATCGGCCAATCAGGCCTTTTACGATTGCCTCAAGGTCACGCCCGCGGAAACCGAGGGTCGATTCATTTACGACCTGGGGGACGGCCAGTGGGATATCCCCCCCTTGAGGTCTCTGCTCGAGGCCGTCCTGACACGCTATGCCTCGTTCGAGAACTTCGAGGTCACGCACGAATTCTTCCGCATCGGCCCGCGGGTGATGCTCTTGAACGCGCGTGCCCTGGTCCACGACAACGGCGCGACCCGGCTGATCCTGCTGGCGTTCCAGGACGTCACCGAGCGGAGGCGGGCCGAGGCGGGGTTAATGGCCTCGGAACTGCGCTATCGCCGGCTCTTTGAATCCGCCTGGGACGGGATCCTGATGCTCGATCCCGACTCGCGAAAGATCATTGACGTGAACCAGTTCATGATGGAGCTGCTCGACTATTCACGCGACGAGTTCCTGGGCAAGGAGCTCTGGGAAATCGGCTTGCTCAGCGACGAGCACGCGAGCCAGGCCGCGTTCGCCGAGCTGCGGGGGAAAGGCTATCTCCGCTATGACGGGCTCCCTCTCGAAACCAAGCGGGGAGAACCGCGGGAGGTCGAGGTCGTCAGCAACCTCTACTGGGAAAACGGCCACCAGGTCATTCAATGCAACATCCGGGACGTCAGTGAGCGAAAACGGGCCGAGAAATTGCTCCGGCTGAGCGAGGAACGTTATCAGGCGATCGTGAGCCAGGTCACCGCGGGCATCGCCCAGACCGACTTCACCGGCCGGTTCATCCTGGTCAATCAGCGATACTGTGAGATCGTCGGTTATTCGCAAGAAGAACTCTGCCGGATGCGAATGCACGACCTGACCCATCCCGATGACCTGGCGCATAACCTGGTCCTCTTCGAGAGCCTCGCGAATGGGGGCCCCGATTTCGTCGTCGAGAAACGATATCTCCACAAAAACGGCTACTTCGTCTGGGTCAACAACAGCGTCTCGACGATTCGCGATCACTCCGGTCAATCGCGAGGCCTGGTCGCGGTGGTGATCGACATTACCAAGCAGAAAATCGCCGAGGAGTCGCTCATGTCGGCGGATCGGCGGAAAAACGAATTCCTGGCGATCCTGGCCCACGAGCTGCGAAATCCGCTAGCCGCCGTTCGTGGCGCTGTCGGCTTGCTCAAGCTTGAAGGACAGTCGGCGAACGAGCTGGCGTGGGTCCGGGACCTCATCGACCGACAGACGGACCTGCTCATCCGGCTGACCGACGACCTGCTCGATGTTTCACGGATCAGCACGGGGAAAATCCACCTGCGGCCGGAGCCGCTCGAGATTGGCACGCTCCTCGCCCGGGCGGTCGAATCCGTCCACCCGCTCATCGACGCCAAGCGCCATCGGCTGGTGGTCACGCCTCCGGACGAACCGATCCAGGTCCACGGCGACGCGGTTCGGCTCGAACAGGTCCTGACCAATCTGCTCACCAACGCGGCGAAATACACTAATAACGAGGGGTTGATCACCGTCACCTGCGCTCGCGACCAGGGTTCCGTCGTGATCACGGTCCGCGATACCGGAATCGGCATACCGGCCGACATGATCGCCTCGATTTTTGGGCTCTTTACCCAGGTCGATACCTCACTGGGCCGCGCACAAGGTGGGCTTGGGATCGGACTGACACTCGTAAAACAACTCGTCGAGATGCACGGCGGGACCGTCACGGCGACGAGCCCGGGGGAGGGCCTTGGTAGCGAATTCACCATTCGCCTGCCCACGCTCTCCAGTGAACAGGCCAGCGGCGAATGAACCCTGATCCCACCCTTTTCGCTTCCCTCACCAGACGAGCGCATAATGGATGGGACGAACCCTCGTCGCGTGCCCTCGCGGCATGCTGGAAGACGACGGTGACTGTGTCAGGCCAATCGCGATCCACGGATCGTTCACCTCATGACCGGGGAGGCGACCACGGTGATCAACCCGGACCCAGATCACTCCCACCCTGATCCCATCAGTCAACCGGTACGACACCGGGTACTCGTTGTCGACGACAACACCGACCTGGCTCGTCTGACGTCGTACTATCTCACGCGACACGGATACCAGGTCGCGACGGCGCGGAGCGGTCCAGAGGCAATCGAGGCGGCCCGGTTCTTCCTCCCGCGTGTGGTCTTGCTCGATATCGGGCTGCCCGGCATGGACGGATTTCAGGTCGCGGAGGTCATGCGGGAGATGGCGGAGACCAAGGACGCCACCATCATCGCGATCTCCGCCCACGACCCCCAGAGCAACCCCAATCGCTCGCTCCGGGCGCGATTCGATCATCAACTGGTGAAACCCGTTGATTTCAAGGATCTTCTCGCCTTGCTAGCCCCCACCGACTCGTTGATGTGAACTCGATCCCCCGCGCTCGGGGTCTCAATAACCGGGAACCAGTCCACCCCGGTGGCCCCCTCCAATCAACTCTCGGGCGGACGGGTGCCCTGTTGTCGTGTTCGGAAATCTCGCGTAGATTACCCACTTGCATTCCGCCGGGAGACACGCGGGCGGCGATTCCTTTCCGCCGGGAGGTCAAAGGATGCCGCGCCCGAACGACGGCGATTTCCTGGGAGCCCCCCCGCGCCATGAGCTCGAGCCTCGCCGCGCCGACCAATCCACCGCCTGGTTCCCAGGCCGTTTCCGCGCAACCCGCGCTGGCCCCGTTCCCACGCGCCTGGAAATCGCTCGGATCGGCGTTCGTGGATCAGGCGCGGCGGTCATGGAGCCGGCCCGCGATCCACGACAGCGCGGGCACGAGCCTGAGCTACGGCCAAAGCCTCGCCCGCGCCCTCATTCTCGCCCGCGTGCTCGCACGGAAGCTTGGCCCCGGCGGCCGAGTGGGGCTCATGGTTCCACCGACCGCGCCGGCGGCCGTGGCCAATCTGGCCCTGACCCTCCTGGGTCGCGTCCCCGTTAATCTGAACTACTCCGCGAGCCAAACCCTGGTCGATTCCTCGATCGATCAGGCGGGCATCACCCACACCCTCACCTCCGCGAAGGTCCTCGACCGCTTCAAGATTAAGCCCAAGGGCGAGCTGATCTTTCTCGAGGATCTGCCAGGCCAGGTTACCGTCGTTGATAAGGTCCTGGGAGCGCTCCTGGCGCGGCTGGCCCCGGTCTGGCTGCTCGAGCATTTCGCGCCAGGGGCGGGCCCGGTCGCCCCCCACGCCGAGGCGACGGTGATCTTTACCTCGGGCTCGACCGGCGATCCCAAGGGGGTCGTCCTCACCCATCGCAACATCCTTTCCAACGTGATGCAAATCGAGGAGCAGGTCCATCTCCGCCCCGACGCCGTGTTACTGGGGATCTTGCCGTTTTTTCACTCGTTTGGGTTCACGGTCACGATCTGGACAGCGCTTTGCCTGGGGAAAAAGGTCGTCTATCACCTGAGCCCGCTCGACGGCCGGATGGTGGGGAAACTTTGCGAGCAACACAACGTGACGCTCCTGGTGGCGAGCCCGTCATTCGCCAGGCTTTATTTGAAGAGTTGCCAGCCCAAGCAGTTCCAATCGCTCACGCACCTGATCCTAGGGGCCGAGAAACTCAAGCCCGACCTGGCGCGCGAGATCGAGGAAACCCTGGGGGTGAAGCCGCTCGAGGGTTACGGCTGCACCGAGCTCTCGCCGGTGGTCGCGGTGAACGTTCCCTTCGAGATTGAAACGGCCGACGGGAGACGGATTCCCGGCAATCGACCCGGGACGGTGGGGCGACCGGTACCCGGGACCCTGATCAAGACGGTCGATCCCGAGACGTTCGCCGACCTGCCCCGGGGCGCGGAGGGGATCGTCCAGGTCAAGGGACCGCAGGTGATGGAGGGCTATTTGAATCGCCCCCAGGCAACGGCCGAGGTCATCAAGGACGGCTGGTACTCCACGGGAGACCTAGGCCGACTGGACGAGGACGGTTTTCTCAAGATCACCGACCGCGTCAGCCGGTTTTCCAAGGTCGCCGGCGAAATGGTGCCGCATCTGGGCCTGGAAACGGCGATCGCCCAAGCGGCGGGGGTCGATGAGATGTCCCTGGTCGTCACCGGCGTCCCCG
>JAKBAP010000351.1 GCA_021808995.1 Planctomycetota bacterium
CAATATTGATCGAGACGGACGCCCCCCACGTTAATCGGAGCCGATCCTTCGCCGTTCGAGCGGCGGAGATCGGGCTCTGGACGCGGGGGTTTAGAGGGTGCTTGATCATGGCACATGGTGTTTGATCATGGGACAGGCGCGGATCCGATTACCTCGGGGCCGAGCCTGTCCTTGTCTGTTCGTGTACGAATTCGATCGATGGTAAACTCAACGAGAGAGTGACACGCCGATGAGAAGCGCCTTCAATCGCCGCCGGTTCATGGGTACGACGGCGGCCGCGAGCCTGGGCACGCTCGCGATCGGGGCAAGCGCTCCCAAGCCCGTGGGTGATAAGCGGCCGATCGTGATCGCCAGTGGAAACGGCTTGCGGGCCGTGGAAAAGGCGATGGATCTTGTGCACAAGGGAAGCGACCCCCTGGACGCGGCCATTGAAGGGGTCGCGATTGTCGAGGCCGATCCCAACGATCACTCGGTGGGTCTTGGCGGTCTTCCCAATGAGGAGGGGGTGGTCGAGCTCGACGCGGCGGTGATGCACGGGCCGACGCACGGGGGGGGGTCGGTGGCCTCGATTCGCAACATCGTGCACCCCGCGGCGGTTGCTCGGGTGGTGATGCAGCGCACGCGGCACTGTCTGTTGGTTGGCGAGGGCGCACTCAAGTTCGCGAGGGCCCACGGCTTTCCCGAGGTCAATCTCTTGACCGACGAGGCGCGGCAGATCTGGCTGCACTGGAAAGAGACTCACGATTCCAACGACGACTGGCTCCCCGCGCCCAAGGAAACGGTGGCCGCGTTCATTCGTGAGACGCTGGCTCACCGTATCACTGGCACGATCCATTGCTCGGCGCTTGACACCCACGGCGATCTGGGCTGTACGACCACGACCTCGGGGCTGGCGTTCAAGATCCCCGGCCGGGTTGGCGACTCGCCGATCCTCGGCGCTGGCTTGTATCTGGACAACGAGGTCGGCTCGGCCGGCTCGACCGGTCTGGGCGAGGCCAACTTGCTCAATCTCGCGAGCTATCTGGTTGTCGAGGGGATGAGGCGCGGGCTGCATCCCAAGGACGCGATCATGGAAACCTGCAAGCGGATCGCCACGACCAGCGTCCGCGACCCCGGGCGGCGACGCTCGGACGGCAAGACCTCGTTCGGGGTCTCATTCTACGCGGTCAACAAAAAGGGTGAATATGCCGGCGGCTCGATCTACCCCGGCGGCAGCATGGCCGTTCACGACGGTGAAACCGCCCGGGTGATCGGCTGCGACGCGCTCTACGACAAATAGGGCGGGTCGAGCGTGGCGAGGCCCTCCAAGCTGCTACGACAAGTGGGGTGGGTCGAGCATCGCGAGGCCCACCAAGCTGCTCGTCCGCGCTGCATGCCGGTCAAGATCGTTTCAGGGAATGTCGAGCTCGTCCATCGCGAGATCCAGCTCGGTCGTCGGGTCGTTGGGTGGAGCGGGGGCGGATTCGCCGTCGGTGACTGGCTCGGCCGCGGGTCGGGCCGAGCCGTTGCGTTGCCCGATCAGGCGGGTCGACCCCGATCCGACGGCCGCGTCGAGGTCGGCGATCAGGCGGTTGTCGTAACGCAGGCGCAGGGACGCTCCGGCCTTGTAGACGGCCTTTCGCACGTTTTCGAGACCACGGATCTCAAAGTAAAGATCAAGCTTCCCAGGTCGGACCCGGACCGCGCGGAGCAGGCGTTCGAGCTGATCGCTCTGAAGATCGTTCTTGGCGAGCTGCACCACGACGCCTCGGCTGAGCTCGGAGGGGGCGTTTTCGAGGGGGATGATCTGGTTCACGACGATCTCCGGTGGGTCGCGGCGGCGGTCGAGAGTTCCCTTGATGAAGCCGATCAGGTCGTTCTTGACGAGGTCGGTCAGCTTGGCGTATTCCTCGGGCCAGAGCATGGCGGCGGCGGTTCCATCGAGGTCCTCGAAGGTTAGCTTGGCCATCCGGGTGAGCCCCGACCGGCTCTTTTGCACGTTTCGCACGGTCACGCTCGAGATCATCCCTCCCAGGACGACCTCGGTTTTATCGGAGAGCCTGGCCAGGTCGCGCGTGCCGTGGGTCGAGAGGGTATAGAGTATGTCCGAGTGCCGGGTGAGGGGGTGGCTGGTCATGTAAAAGCCGAGTGCTTTCTTTTCGGCGGCCAGTTTTTCGGCGTCTGGCATCTCGGGGAGGTCGGGAAGTGAGTGGCCTTCGCTGGACGCCCCATTGTTTCGGCCGTTGCCATTGGCGGGATGGGCCTCGAGCTCGTCGAAGAGCCCCCGTTGGCCGCGTCGTCTGTCGTCTTGCCGCGCCTGCCCGGCCTGGATCGCCCGGGGAAGGATGGCCAGCAACTGCGAGCGCCTGGCGCCCAGGCAATCAAACGCCCCGGCGTGAATGAGCGTTTCGACGCAACCCGACCCCACCTCGCGGATCGGCACGCGCTCGAAGAAGTCATCGAGGCCCACGAACGGCCCCTTGCTCTCGCGCGTTCGTACCACGGCCTCGACGGCCTTGAAGCCGACCCCCTTGATCGCCCCCAGGCCAAAGAGCACCTTTCCCTCGCCGGCGACCTGAAACTCAAGGCCCCCCTCGTTGATATTGGGAGGAAGCACCTCGATCCCCATCCGACGGCAATCATCGATATGTTCAACCAGGAATTTATCGCGCTCCGCGCCGTCCATCTCGGACGACATCACGGCCGCCATGAACTCGGTCGGATGGTGCGACTTGAGATAGGCGGTCTGGTAGGCGACCAGGGCGTAGGCCGTGCTGTGTGACTTGTTAAAGCCATAACCACCGAAAAACTCAATCAATTCAAAGATTTTCACGGCCTGGTCTTTATCCAGCCCTCGCGAGGTGGCCCCGGCGATGAACTGGTCGCGGCCCCGGGCGATCACGTCGGCTTTTTTCTTGGAGATGGCCTTGATGGTCGCGTAGGCATGGGAGAGCTCGATGTCGCCCAGGCGATTGAGGATCCGCATGACCTGTTCCTGGTAGACCATGACTCCATAGGTTTCCTCGAGGATTTCCTTGAGGACGGGGTGGAGGTAGGTCGCCGGCTTGCGCCCGTTCTTGACGTTCACGTATTCATCGACCATGCCGCCGTTCAAGGGGCCGGGGCGGTAGAGGGCGTTGGTGGCGATAATATCGGCGAAGCGGTCGGGGCGCATCTTGATGAGCAGGTCGCGGATGCCGGCGGATTCGAGCTGAAACACCCCCTTGGTCTCGCCCCGCTGCAAGAGCTCGAAGGTTTTGGGGTCGTCCAGCGGCAGGTGGTCGATGTCGATGGGACGGTCGGGGTGTCGTTGGTTGATCAGCCGGACGGCCCCCTGGAGGGTCGTCAGGTTGCGGAGCCCGAGAAAGTCCATCTTGAGCAAGCCGACCTTCTCGATGTCGCCCATTTCCCACTGGGTGGTGACGACTTCCTTGGCCTTGTCCTTGTTGGGCAGCCTCTGAAGGGGGACGAGCTCCTCGAGTGGTCGGTCGGCGATCACGACGCCGGCGGCGTGGGTGCCGACGCCGCGGTTGAGCCCCTCGAGCCGCCTCGCGAAATCGAGCAGGCGGCTGACGGTCGGGTCTTCCTCCGCCATGCGCCGAAGGGCCGGCTCTTCCTTGAGGGCGTCCGCGATCGTGATATTCAGCCGCGACGGGACCAGTTTATTGATCTGCTCCACGCGGGCCAGCGGCAAATTGAGCGCCCGGCCAACGTCCTTGATCGCCGCCTTGGGCTTCAGGGTGCCGAAGGTGCCGATCTGGGCGACGTTCGCCTCGCCGTACTTTTTCTTGACGTATTCGATGACCTCGTAGCGCCTCTCCTGGCAGAGGTCGATGTCGATATCAGGCGCTTCCGATCGATTGGGGTCGAGGAATCGCTCGAACAGCAGGTCGTACTTGATAGGGCAGACGTTGCTGATCCGGAGCAAGTAACTGACGATCGCCCCGCAGGCCGAACCTCGGGCCGAGGCGGGGATTCCCCGTTCGCGGGCGTATCGCACGAAGTCCCAGACGATCAGGAAATACGAGGCGAACCCCATTTTCTCGATAATGCCAAGCTCGTGCTCGAGCCGGTCGCGGGCTTCCTTGCTGGGCGAGGCACCATAGTGCTCGACGAGTCCCGCCGCGCAGAGCTCGCGGAGATAGAGTTCGGGGGTTTTGTCCTGGGGGGGCTGAAACGAGGGAAAGCAGCGCTTGCCGAGGGCGAGGCTCGCATAGTTGGGCTCGATCAATTCGGCGATCCGAGCCGAGGTCGCCAGGGCTTCCTCGTGCTCGGGCATGGCCGCGTACATTTCGTCGGGCGCGCGGACGTAAAACTCCTCGGTCTCGAATCGCATCCGAGACTGATCGTCGATCGTCTTGCCGGTATTGATGCACAAGAGGACATCGTGAGCCTGGGCGTCGGCCCGGGTCAGATAGTGGGCGTCGCTCGTGGCGACCAGCGGCAGGCCCATGCGGCGGGCGATGTCGAGGGCCCCGACGGCGCATTCCTTTTGGATGGCGACGCCGTTGTCCTGGATCTCGATATAGAAATTCTCGGCTCCAAAGACCCGTTCGTACCAGGCGCAGAGCGTTTCGGCCTCGGCGGTCTTGCCGTGCAAAATCAGGTCCGAGAATTCCGCGGAAGCACAGCCTGAGAGGCAAATCAGCCCCTCGGAGTAGCGTTCGAGGATCTCCTTGTCGATTCGCGGCTTGTAGTAAAAGCCCTCAAGGTACGAGAGCGAGGAGAGCCGGACCAGGTTGCGAAACCCCGCGCCATTCCGCGCGAGCAGGGTCAGGTGAAACGAGTGCTCGTGCCCCGAGGATCCCCCGGTGGTTCGATCGCCGCGGCGGCCTGGCGCGACGTAGGCTTCGAGCCCGACGATGGGCAGGATCCCCGCCTCCTTGGCCTCGCGTAGGAACTCGACAGCGCCATAGAGATTGCCGTGGTCGGTCAGCGCGATCGCGGGCATTCCGAGTGCCTTCGTGCGCGCGACCAGGTCGGGGATCTTGCTCGCGCCATCGAGCAGGGAATAATGGCTGTGGCAGTGCAGATGGACGAAGGGACGGGAGCTCATCGCGCGTTTGCTCGGGAGACGGAAGAGGACGGCGCGTTCCACGCCGCCAGGACCCGAGGCCGTGATCGCCCGGCGGTCGACCTCGGTGGTTGATCGACCTCCGCAGTTTACCCGGAACCCACCCCGAAACGAAGAGACCCGACGAGACACCAACCCACTCGGTAAACCAAGGCCGGCGAGCCCGTGGAACATCCTGTCTCGGATGGCGTTACAACCGGTCCAGCCCGAAAAAGCCGCACGACCCGCGCTTTTGGGCGAAGTCGAGACGCTCTGACCGCCGAATCAAGGGAGGGGCTCGACGATCCGCCGCGCTGGTGGCCTGGAAGGTCCATGCTCCTCGCTGGCTTAATCCATGGGACGCAATCCATGACGCGATCACGAGGTCCCATCCTGACCGCTTGCGTGTTGTTGAGCACGGTCGGCTGTGTCCCCGGCGGCTTGCGGCCCCGCTCCGACGCGATCGCGGTCAACGACGACCACGTCCAATCCCCCGTCGTGCCGGTTCCGACCGTACATGCGGCGGCCATCGCCCCCCCGGCCTTGGCTGGCCCACGGCCG
>JAKBAP010000352.1 GCA_021808995.1 Planctomycetota bacterium
GACATGGGTTACGGACCCTACGCGCCCGGTTCGCCGAGCCAATCGCCGGTGCGGTTGGCGAGCGTGACGGACGGGACCAGTAACACGTTTCTCTTTGGCGAGAGCGCGCACGGGAAGCTTTCGCAGGTTAACTGTCCGCAATGCGCGTACGATGGAGATGGTTGGTGGGCGGACGCGGATTTCGGCGACTCGACGATGTCGAGTTTTTACCCGCCCAACCTGCCGGGGGCGGACGTCACGATTTTTCCTGGCCCGTGTGATCAGAGTGCCTCGGTCGCCGGTGAATCCGCCACCAGTTACCATCCTGGCGGCGTGAATTTCGCGTTCGCGGACGGTTCGGTCCACTTCATCAAGAGTTCGATCAGCTCGTGGCAATGGCCCTTGATTCAGCAGGGTCAGTTGAGCAACAATTGTATTCCTCTGTTGCCGCTGGGGACATCGGTTGGAATCTACCAGGCACTGTCGACTCGCAACGGCGGCGAGGTCATCAGCTCCGACCAATACTGATTGTCGTCCCCGAGTCGCTGTTCCAAACCGAGCGATCGATGCGATGCGTTTGAAAGCCTGGCTCCGATCCGGGATCGTACTGGCCCTGTGCGTCATCGTGTCGATCGGTTGGGTGAGCTGGAAATCGTACGAGCTTCGTCGCGTGCAAGCGGGTCTCGGCGAGGCCGAACAGGACCTCGCCGCGGGCCGCCCCCATCGCGCTCGGGAGCGGCTCATCGCGCTGGTGGGGCGTTCGCGTCTCGACCCTCGAGTGCTCTATCAGCTTGGCGTCTGCGAGGAGTCCCTTGGGCACGGCCAGGCCGCCCTTGACGTGTGGGCTCGCGTCCCCGCCGGCTCGTCCGATGCCCCTCGTGCCCGGCTTGCCTCCGGGCGGGTGGCCATGAATCTCGGCCGTTACTCGCTGGCCGAGGAGTTCCTTGGCCCTCTTGCTCAAGGCCCGGGCGAACTGCCGGACGCCGCCCGCCAAGCTCTTGAGCTCATCCTTCGCCTCCAGGGGCGAAAAGCCGACGTCTGGGCGCTGATGGTCGACTCATGGGTTGGCTCGACCGATCCGGGCATCGTGCTGGGGCGGCTTTTCATCCTGGAAAATGGGTCTTTTCCGCTAGAGTACGTCAAGAATACGCTGGAGTCAGGCGATCCCGACGATGATCGGGTCTGGCTCGCGAAGGCCAACCTTGCCGCCTGGCTCGGGCGAACCGACGAGGCCGGTCGCTGGCTCGATCGATGCCTTTCCAAACGACCCGAGGACCGGGCGGTCTGGCGAGAGCGGCTCCTGCTCGCGATGGCCGTGGGCGACGAGGCCACGTTCGCCGAGGCGGCTCGCCGCCTCCCCGTGTCAGCGCTGATCCCTCGTGAACAGGCGAAAGCACGCGCCTGGCTCGCCGCTCATTCGCGGGATCGCCAGATCGAGCGCGGCGAGCTCGAACGGCTGGTCAAGCAAACGCGTGGGTTGATCTGGGCCTGGGACCGGCTCGCCGAGATTGCCATGGATGATCATAACCCGGCCCTGGCCGAGACCTACCGCGTGGAGCGGGCTCGGTATAATCTTATGGGCGAGCGATACCGCTCGCTCATTGGCCGCGATGACCGCTCGGCCCACGCGGCCGAGCTTGCCAGGCTCGGCGAGCAGCTCGGTCGTCGCCTGGAGGCGCGGGGATGGTCGCTGATCGCGGGGGGTCGAGCCTCTGAAGAGCGACTGCTCGATGAGTCGGAGGGCTTGACCACGCTGTTGGCCGACAGCTTCGCGGATCTGGGTCTTGGCCGACGGGTTGGGAAACCCATGGAGCGGCCACGACCTTCCGAGAATCCGATCGCCTTCGTGGACGAATCACGGATGGCTGGTCTGACCTTTGTCCATGAAAACGGCCACGCCGGCAAGCGAAACCCGCCGCCGACCGAGGCCATGTGTGGTGGTGTCGCGCTCCTGGATTACGACGGCGACGGCCGGCTTGACCTGTACGCGGCGCAGGGGGGGGAATTCCCGCCGCCTGGCGAGGCTGTCGAGCAAGGGGACCGGCTCTATCGCAACATTGGCGAGGGCCGATTCGAGGACGCGACCAGAAGCTCGGGCCTCGCCGGCTTTCCCGGCGGGTATGGGCACGGGGTCGCCGTGGGCGACTACGACAACGACGGTCGCCCCGATCTCTTGATCACCCGCTGGCGGTCGTACGCGCTCTATCACAACCTGGGAGGGGGGCGGTTCGAGGACGTCACCGCCAGGGCTGGGCTCGCCGGCCAACGCGACTGGCCGACCTCGGCCGCCTTCGCCGATCTTGATCAGGACGGCGATCTCGACCTCTATGTCTGCCATTATCTGGCCTATGACCCTGGCAACCCGCGCAGGTGCGCTCACCCCGAATCGCCGAGCAAACACGAGTGCAACCCGCGCGATTTCCCGTCCTTGCCTGATCATGTCTTTCGAAATGATGGCGGCCATTTTGTTGATGTGACGGCCAAGGCCGGCTTCACCGACCCCGACGGCCGCGGCCTGGGGGTCGTGGCCGGCCATCTCGACGACGATGATCACATCGACCTTTACGTCGCCAACGATATGTCGGCGAATTATCTCTTTCACAACCTGGGCGATTTTCGCTTTGAAGAGCGCGGCCAATCGGCGGGCGCGGCCGCGAGCGCTGACGGCGGGTTCAAGGCGGGCATGGGGGTCGCCTTTGGCGATCTCGATGGCGACCTTCGCATGGATCTGGCCGTCACCAATTACTTTGGCGAATCGACGACCTTTTTCCGCGCTCTCGGCGATGGTTATTTCGCCGATCAATCGGGTCCGTCGGGCCTGTCAGCGCTCACTCGCTCGTTGTTGGGTTTTGGGATCGTGTTCCTGGACGCGGACGGCGACGGATGGCTTGATGTCCTTTCGGCGAACGGCCATGTCCTTGATGGTCGTCCCCGATTTCCCTGGACGATGCCCTTACAAATCCTGCGGGGATCACCGGGGGGGGTCTTGCGCGATGTCTCGGAAACCGCGGGAGCTCCTTTCTCCGAGCGCCATCTGGGCCGCGGGCTGGCGGTTGGCGACATCGACGACGACGGCCGGCCAGACGCGGTCGTGCTCTGTCAAAACGAGCCCCTGGTCTTGCTCAGGAACACCACGCCACGGTCGGGCCGGGCGATTTCGCTGCTGCTCGAGGGGACGGGCATGTCCAACCGTGACGCCGTCGGTGCCCGGGTGAGCGTGACGGCGGCCGCCAGGCGCTGGGTTGGCCAGCGTCATGGCGGCGGGAGCTATCAATCGGCGTCGGACCCTCGGCTCGTTTTTGGACTCGGCGAGGCGGCCCAGGCCGATCTGATCGAGGTACGCTGGCCCTCCGGGCGAGTCGATCACCACGCTGGCCTCGCCGCCGACCACCGTTACCGCCTGCGCGAGGGAGACGCGAAGCCGACCGATCTAGGCCCGTTTCATCCGCGAGAGGGGAAATGAACGCGGCCCGCCCCAACCGTGATTGGAGCGGGCCGGCGTCTTGATCCGTCGCGTCGGTCCACGATTACGCGAGGTACTCGCGGTCGCGAATCATGCCAGGCTGTGGGATCGGGTAGTGCTTGGTGACCTTGTCGACCTGGAGCGGGGCCGCGCTGGTCATGGTGAGCTTGTCGACGTCGGGGGCGAACTCGTACTTGCCGTTCATGGCGTTTTCGAAGGTGATAAGCTGGCCGGTATG
Organism: Planctomycetota bacterium; assembly: GCA_021808995.1. Classification (GTDB taxonomy): domain Bacteria; phylum Planctomycetota; class Planctomycetia; order Isosphaerales; family Isosphaeraceae; genus JAKBAP01. The sequence goes on from JAKBAP010000352.1 coordinate 3,681, forward strand.
GGCCGACATCCGGCCCATCGCGGTGACCAGACTAGCCTCGGCCCCGCGCTTGACCTCGTTGTGGAGCTTGTCTTTCTTGATGGCGTGGATCAAGAGATCCCACTCGGTCTGGTAGGGATTGGGCTCGGGCTGGGGGAAGGCCCAGGCGAGGTTGGCCCGGGTCATTTTCTGACCCTTGTAGATCCGCGATCGGGCCGGGCTGTGCGAGTTGGACGAGATCACGGCGATGCCCTTGGTTCCATGGGCGTAGCTGGCGAATTCCTGGTGGCAGCCTTCGATGTTGCGTCCTTCCAGGAAGAGCTTGGTGCCGTCGTCAAAGGTATATTCGACGGAATAGGTGTCGAAATTCTGATCGATATAGTCATCGCGATAGCAGCGGGCACCCGCGCCCTGGGCGGTGACGGGCCAGCTCCCCTTCATCCAGCAGCATTCGTCGATGTTGTGGATCAGGAAGTCGCTGAAGCATCCGCCGCTGGCCCAGAGGAACCCATGGAAGTTACGGATCTGATAGAGCAGTTCGGTGATGCCGTCGGGCTTGGGCTTGACGAAGGCCGAGCCGACGGGGCCGGTCTGGCGATAGGCGCGAAGGGCGAGGATGTCGCCGATCTCGCCGTCGTGAATGCGGGCCAGGAGCTCCTCACGCGCGTCGCAATGGCGGCACATCAGGCCGACGCCAACCTTGAGGTTCTTTTTCTTGGCCTCGTCGGCCAGGGCGATCATCCTGCGGGCGGTCGGCCCATCGACGGCGACCGGCTTTTCCATGAAGGTATGCAGGCCCTTCTGAATCGCGTAGGTGAAGTGGACCCAGCGAAAGGCGGGCGGGGTGGTCAGAATGACCACGTCGCCGGGACGAAGCGTGTCCATGGCCTTCTTGTAGGCGTCGAAACCAATGAACTGGCGGTCCAGGGTGGCTTCCACCTGGTTGCCGAATTCGTCCTTGAGCTGCTTGAGACTGCTGTCGAGCCGGTCCTTGAAGACGTCGGCCATGGCGTGGAGCTTGATCGGGCCTTGCTTGGTCGATAGCGCGTTGGCCGCCGCGCCAGTGCCACGGCCGCCGCATCCGATCAGGGCGACGCGGATCGTGTTGTCCTCGGCCGCGTGGACCGACGGGATCGCCACGCCAGCCAAGGCCGAGACCCCAGCCGTCACACCCGTCGTCTTCAAGAAATCACGCCTCGAGCTATCAAACGTAGGCTCGGTCATGTCGCACGCTCCTCGGGGAGGGTCCGCTCTCGCGGGGTGGGATAATCAAACGCAGTGCCGATCCTGTCACCCATTCCGTTCGGGCCAACCAGCTCGCATACCGGGGACGGATACTCCGCTCCTCGGCCTGGTCAGCACGGAATGCCTGATCGTTAGACTTAAGTTTAACATATTCCTCGCCGCTCTCAAGAGCCTGTTCCCCATTTCAGACTCGGGGCGGTTTCTCACGCCCTGGAGTCCGATCTTCGCGCGGCCTGGTCGCGTCTTGTACAATAAATGTTGGAAGTAGAGGCGTGGAGCTTTCCCCGCGGCTCCATGGGTCGCGAGAGACTCCACCACCTGTTCGCCCACCGCGTAAGCCCCCGAAACCAGCCTTCTCAAAAACTCATCGCCGTGGCAATGGGCGCGACCATTGCATGAGAGGTTCGACGGACCATGCGGATAACCCTCCCTCTCGTGATCGCGGGCTGCCTTGTTCTGGGCGCGATCGGCGTTCGGACGATCGCCGCCGATCCCCCCGAGCCGGTCTCGGCCACGGTCGAGACGCGGTTCCGGGACGAGGTCCGCCCGTTTCTCGAGAGCTATTGTCTCCGTTGCCACGGGAAGGATACGCCCAAGGGGGACGTGGACCTGAGCGCGCTAGCGACCGCGGAATCGGCCTTGAAAGCCCTCGATCGCTG
>JAKBAP010000353.1 GCA_021808995.1 Planctomycetota bacterium
ACGGTTCCTATCGCCGACGATTTCGACCTGCTCGAGTCGGGCGACCCCGAGCCCAGCGCCCTTGTCGGCTCGGACGAGGCGGTTCGGCGGCTCATGGGTCGCCTCGACACCGACCAGGCGATGCTCGTCGGGATGCGACTCGAGGGGGTCTCGAACCATGCAATCGCGTTGAGACTGGGAACGTCCGAGCGAACGGTCCGCAGGCGCTTCCAGGAGATTCGCCTCCTCTGGAGCGAGTCCGGCCTGATCGATCCCGTTTGAACAGCCGATCGCGATATCATGCCTCGCTCGGTCAACTCACTTGGAAAAAAACTCCCGAGGCCGTGTCCTAGGTACGGGTATTTTTACGTACTCTTTGTAATAGATGGCATTGGTTGTACCAAGCGACCTATCGCCTCCTCGGACCAAAAGGCGCGATCTTGAGGTCGAGAGAGGCCGACCGACCATGCGAAGTGCATGGCCTAAAGGGTTCCAGGCTAGCCGAGCACCGAGGCTAGACCTTGAGACTCCGCGGCAGAGTCAGAATTCGGAATTCAAGATCCGCGCCGGCGACGAACGCGAAATCGGAGAAACTCCATTGAGCAAGAAGATTGTCTTCGGTTGCGGGGTAGTGTTGGTCACACTGGTCTCAACCGCTGTCTCGGCCCACTCGGCCTACCTTGGTCTGACGGGATGCAGCCCATCCGCAACGCAACAAAGCTGCGTCGTCGGGACGCTCACCGGCTGCAATTCATCACCGCCCGCACCTGCCGTGAACCCGACCGCGTCAGCCACTCTGAATTGTAATCCGTCGTAGCGGCCACTGGCGAACTGTACTTTCAGACACTAGATTCAGGGTTACTGGCTAAATCCGAACAACAACACGTGGACGCTCATGTGGTCGGACAACTCTGCGGTCCTGCTTGCCAACGAGCTCCGTGGATCGCCGGGGCAGCCGACAAATTGTAATCACGGGCCATTTTCGATCGTTTATTATGGGAGTTGGCAAGTAAAGCATTACTGGACGGCCTCGTCCGGCGACGCAAATTACAGTTCGTCCGACGTTTCCGACGTGGCCTCCCTATCTTGTCCTTGAGAGGGCGGCTCCGATGCTCCATTCGGTCTCTTTTGCGGAAAGGCAGCCAGTTGTATGAAGACGATTCGCTGGGCTGGGTTGTTCCTCTTTCTTGTGGCGACCTCCGCGTCTCTAGCCTTCGGTCGGTATCGCGGGTCCGAGACCCCAAAGTCAGCTCCCGGAGCCGGGAAGCAGAGCGAGACCACTCGCCCATGGGAGATCACGATGCTGACGGCTAGTGGGGAGGATCATAACCTCATTCAAGGCGGGAAGGGCGTCGTTCCGGTTCACTTCAAGGCGACCCACCGGAGCAAGATCCCAGGTGCATTCCGGCTCGTGGCGTACGTCACGGCCCTCAACGACCCGGATACGGTACTGACCGAGCACCAATTCGCGGACTACACCATGAATGTCGGCGAGGAAAAGCGAGACGAGTTCGCGTGTTTCCTGGAGGTGCCTCGCGGGGAATACTGGCTGAATGTCGCGCTCCGCGATCTCCGCCGGGTCGTGGATCGATCCGGCAACCTGCTCGCGGAGTATCACGGCCAGGGCAACCGAGTCTATCGCGCCACGGTCAGATGATGGGCCGCGCTTGTCCCAGTGTGGAAGCGGAGTTGGGGCAGGCGTTCACGACTGGGTGGAGACCGCGGGCCGTGGCCATGCCCTCTCCAGTCAGCATTGACGGAGAGAGACAATCCGGGACGCGTCCATTGGGAGTCTGAGCATGGTTCTAGAGGGTGCGCTCACGACCTGACCGGAACCATCGTCCCCCCTCGACGAAGGTGGCGTTTTCGTGTCTCGCCGAGGCCCAACAACCAAGGAGGAGCTGATCCGCGGTCTCGGCGAGAGTTCCTAACGAAAAGTAATCACGCATCGGTCTCGGCGACGTCGCGACCCCGGACCCACGCTCCCGCTCGCTAAACGAGACCGTGTAGGACAGACCGTCCGGGACCGACGACAAGTCCCCACGCGCGGTCAAGCATGCGCCATGAAAATGGGAAGTCTTGCCTGGAGTGCCCGATTGAGTCGTCAGAACTCCATGCGTTCGAACGCCTTGATTCCGATCCGCAGGGGGAGGATGGTGCCGACGACGCCGATGCAGAGGCTCACCGCGAGCGCGGACCCGAGCCAGAATCGGAAGCTGGCGTTCGAGAGGGCCAGTCGAGTCGAATCCGCGTGTTCCACTCCCAGGTAATAGAGGTGGCAGGGGACGGCGAGGGCGGTCACGACGGCGAAGATGAAGACCAGGCTTACGAGCAGGTTGAGCGTGCCCCCAAACCCGACCGCGATTCGCGAGGGGTCGGTCTCGCGCAGGTTGGGCAATCGAGCGCCCAATCCGACGCTGATCCCGGAGAGCCCCGTGCATAGGACGGCCACCATCGCGAGGTGAAGCGCGATCATGAGCGGGCTCATTTCGAGCATCAGGTCCGAGAGGAACACTAGGGCCTCGGTCGCGCCCAGGGAAATCCCCACCGAGAACGCGAACTTACCCCACAAGATCTGACTGCGCTCGACAGGCAACAGCCCCAGGACCCAGAAATTACGCCCCTCGAGCGAGAGTAAGGGAAAGATAAAGCGGCTCGTGAACGTCGACAAGATCAGCGCGGTCACGGCCAGGTTGAGAAAGCTGACCAGATTCCGCCAGGAGGGGCTCTGGACGGCGTATCCGAGTCGAGGAATGTTGAGGAAGTAAAAGGCGAGGAGCCCAAAGAAGATGAAAAACTGGGACCACTGTCCCGGGTCGCGGCGAAACGTCCGCAGATCCTTGAGCAAGAGTAATCGGATCGGCCGCGGCAGGAAGAAAAACACCCGGTGGAACAGGTTATCGAGGGCTTGGAGTCCCCATCGGCGGCGGCTGGCGCGGCCCCCCTGGATCAGGTTATAGCCGCGAAACATGAGGTCGCGGGCGACCGCGGCGGCCGCGAGATAGGCCAGGGCCGCGTGGGCTGATAGGACCATGAGGTAATAGCCCGTCCGGAACCAATCTCCCTTGGCCGCGGCCATCAAGCCCGCCGACATCCAGCGGCTCGGCCAGAGCGGATGCTGGCAAAAGGCGAGCCGATTTTGCAGGTTTCCCAGCCAGTCGGCCGAGAGCGTCTCGCCCGGCGTCCGCCATAGCCGAGACGCGAGCGCCGCCCCGATCCCCAGCAACGCCACGACCGAAAGCGCCAGCACCGACCGTTGCCTGCGTGGAAACACGTTCGCCACCACGATCGCCGCGATCGCGCCCAGACTCCCCGCCAACAGGACGAACATCGCCAGATACACAAGAAACATCGCGTAAAAGAGCGCGGGCGCGTGGATGGTGAGCCCGTACGCGACCATGAGCGGGCTTCCCAGCAGAAAGAACCCCCAGCTCGAAAGCCCCACGCCCTCGAAAAACTTGTAGGCGAAGACCCGATCGGTCGTCGCCGGCATCGAGAGCAGATACGTTCCCTCGCGCGATTGAAACAAACCCGAGTAAGTAATAATTCCCGACGAGAAAAAGAGCATCACCAGGATCGACAGGAAAAACATGCTAAACAGATATTCAAAGAGCGAGTGAAAGAATTCATCGTTGAGTCCGATGAATTCGAATCCTCCCAGGAACAGGACGAAGAGCCCGATCCAGAAGACGAGGCTGCATCCGATGAGCATCGAGAGCCTGAGCCGCGAGCCGTGAAACAGGGACCGGAGGGTATTGACTGTGAGCCGCCATCTGAGCCTTCGCAGGGCCCTGGCCGTTCGGTCGGGCGCGATCGGCGCGAGGGTCGCTGGGGTTGCTTCCTCGATCGCGAGGCTCATGGGGCGACTCCGTTCGAGGCGGGTTTCGCTCCCGCGCGGCGGTCGTCGGTGAGCTTGAGGAACAGATCCTCGAGTGGTCCCTCGTGTTGGAGCCGCTCGCGCAGTTCCGCCAGGCCGCCGACCGCGAGCATGCGGCCGTGATCGACGATGCCGATGCGGTCGGCCAGTTCCTCGGCGATCGAGAGCAGATGTGTCGACATCAGGACCGCGCATCCGGCCCTCGCCTGCGACACGAACAGGTCCTTGACGATCCGAGCGCTGCGGGGGTCGAGACCCACCAGCGGCTCGTCGACCACGAGCGCCTTCGGGTCATGCACCAGGGCCGAGGCGAAGACCACCCGCTGTTTCATCCCTTGCGAATAGTTCTCGCACAGTTCGTCGATGAAATCTCCCATCTCGAACGTTTCGATCAGTTCCAGGATTCGCCGTTCGGCGCGACGGCTCTCGATGTCATGCATTTCGACCACGAAACGGAGGAACTCACGCCCGGTGAGCTTGTCGTAAAGATAGGGTTGGTCGGGCACATAGCCCAGGAGCCGCCTGGCCTCCGGGCTCGAGGACGGCCGGCCACCGACCCGCGCCTCGCCCGAGGTGGGCGACAGCAAGCCGCAGATCATCTTGATCGAGGTCGTCTTGCCCGCGCCGTTGGGACCCAGAAACGCGAACAACTCGCCTGGACGGACCTCCAGATCCAGCCGGTCGACAGCGCATCGAGCGCCGAATCGCTTGGTGGCTCCCAACAGCTCGATCATGGGGGGGTGGTCCTGGGGTTGGCCGGCGCGTCCGCGTCGGGCTTGCGTTCCAGAATAATCCGCGTCAAGGGAAAGGGGACCTCCTGCCTCAAAATCAGCCCGTCGGTCTTGACCCAGGTCCGCGCGATCAGGGGGGGGATGTGCTGGACAACCTCGAAAGTCGACACCGCCTCCCCATTCCACTGAATGTAACCCCGGCCGACGACCTCGACCCGCGCCCGATCGACCTGGCCGGTGAAGGGGTTGACCACTCGCGTCTCCCAGCGCTGGCCCACGTGAAGGCCGGGCAAGCGGTCAAGCGGGCGTAGGGCGTCGTGGATGACGGAGCCAGGCTCGTAATCGAACGCCCATCGCTGGTTGAGCAAGGGGACGGGCCCTCGTGAGATAATCTCCATGAGCTTGCCGCGGGGCGTGCCTTTGACCTCGATCAGGGTTTCGGGGGAATCGGGTGATTTGACCTCGAGCAGGAGCGACAGGAGGTTTCCCGAGGCGTCGACATCATATCGGCTATCGATCAGGAGCCGCATGCTGCTCATCCGGCTGGCGAAAGGGGTGCCGCGGAGGACGCGGCCGGCGTCGAAATCGACGTGGCTGGTGAGCTCGTAACCGCCGGCGGGTCGGCGGGCGGAGGCGGTCGTCGCCTCGCCGACGGCTCTGCGTGAGTCGGGCTCCTTGGGATTATCGACAACCTGGATGCTCCAGCGCGTGGGGCGATCGGAATCGCCGGCCACGGCGATCGCGCGCAGGTCGGGCGGGTTCCCGAGCGTGAACTCGGGGAGCACGTCGCTGCGAAACAACCAGAAGGCCGCTATCGACCAGTAGACCAGAATCACGAACGACCAAAACCGAGACGGCATGCCTGGACGCTCCCCTTCATCAATCCCACTTCATCCATAGTAGGCGGATCGGGCGAAACCTCACAGGGGGGGCGAGAGAAATCCGAGTGATGGCGCGCGATGCCCGCGCGACCGCG
>JAKBAP010000354.1 GCA_021808995.1 Planctomycetota bacterium
AACTCCGCCGAGCTTCGGCCCGCGATGTCGTTCGCCGGCGCGGGGACGCTCCAGGATCTGGCCCTGGCGATCCGCAAGGGTCAGGTCGAGACCCTGGTCGTCCTGGGAGGCAACCCGGTTCATGACGCGCCCGTCGATCTTGAATTCGCCGGCCTGATGGAGCGCGTCAAGACCACGATCCGTCTGAGCCCGCACGCTGACGAGACATCGAGCGCGGCCTCGTGGCACCTTCCCGCGGCTCATTATCTGGAATCGTGGGGCGACGCCCGCGCGGGCGACGGCACGATCATGCCCATCCAGCCCCTGATCGATCCCCTCTTTGGTGGACGCGCGGCGATCGAGCTGGTTTCCCAGATGGCCGGGCTCGAATCAACGGCCCCCTATGAGATTGTCCGCCAGACGTTCCGGGAAACTACCGGCGCCAAGGACGCGGCCTACGAGGCCGCCTGGCGAAAATTCCTCCATGATGGGGTTCTGGCCGGGTCGGCGATTCCGGTCGTCAAGCCGGTCCTCGACTGGACCGCGCTCGCGACCGCCGTTTCGGCCCCTCGCCCGGCGCTGGTCCCACTTTCCGCCACCTCTCTTGAGCTCGTCCTCGACCGCGACGCCAAGCTCGATGACGGCCGCTACGCCAACAACGGCTGGCTGCAAGAACTCCCCGAGCCGGTCACGAAACTCACCTGGGACAATGCCGCTCTCATGAGCCCAGCCACGGCCAAGGCCTTGAGCGTGGCCAACGGCGACGTCGTCCGGCTCGAGCTTGCCGGCCGGTCGATGGAAATCGTCGCCTTCGTGATTCCGGGCCAGGCGGATTTCTCGGTCTCGGTCTCGCTGGGGTATGGCCGGACCAAGGCCGGGCGAGCCGGCCGCGGGGTGGGTTTCGACGCCTACGCGCTTCGCGCGACCGCCGCTCTCGACATCGCCCTTGGCCTCACGGTCTCCAAGACCGGCGCGACCTATCCACTCGCCTGCACCCAGAACCATTTCACCATGGAGGGTCGCGATCTGGTTCGCGAAATCACCCTGGACGATCTGCTCTCGCACCGCGAAACCGAGAGCGAAAGCGAGCCCAATGCCAGGATGATCACCGCTCCAGTTCTGACCGGCGACCAGCAATGGGCGATGGTGATCGATCTCAATACCTGCACGGGCTGTAGCGCCTGCGTGGTGGCCTGCCAGAGCGAGAATAACATCCCGATCGTCGGCAAGGATCAGGTCGCGCGCGGTCGCGAGATGCACTGGATCCGCCTCGACCGCTATTTTTCCGGCGAGGAAACGGAACCGAGCCTGGTCCATCAGCCGGTGGCGTGCGTGCAATGTGAAAACGCCCCCTGCGAGGTGGTCTGCCCGGTCAACGCGACGGTCCACAGTGACGAGGGGCTCAACGTTCAGGTCTATAGCCGTTGCATCGGCACCCGATACTGCCTCAATAACTGCCCTTACAAGGTGCGACGGTTCAACTTTTTCAATTACAACGAGCGCCCCATTGACCAGCTCTATCTGGGTCCACTGGCCGAAAAGGGGATGGCCGAGACGCTCAAGATGCAAAAGAATCCCGACGTGACGGTTCGTATTCGTGGCGTCATGGAAAAGTGTACTTACTGTATCCAGCGGATCGAGAGGGGCAAGATCGGGGCTCGGGTGGCCGCCGGAACGTCGGGGCGAACGGCTGTCCCGGACGGGACCATCGTGCCGGCCTGCGCCCAGGCGTGCCCGGCCCGCGCGATTGTGTTTGGCGATCAAAAGGACGCCGAGACCGAGGTTTCCAATCTCAAGGCCAACCCGCGGAATTATTCGTTGTTGGGTGAATTGAACACTGTCCCTCGTACAACCTATCTTTCCCGGGTTCGTAACCCGAATCCGAGGATGCCCAAGCAAGGAGTCGCCCAGGGATGAGCATCGTCGGCGAGACATCCCCCCCACCCTTGATCAAGGGGGGGCACGATTTTGGATCGCTGACGCGGCTGGTCTGCGGGCTGGTCGAGCGCCCGGCTCCCGCGTGGTGGTGGGGGGCGTTTGTGTTCTTTGGGGTGATCACCCTCGTGGGGACGTTTGCGTCCGCCTACGTGGTTGGGACCGGGATCGGCGTCTGGGGCATGAATTCGACGATTGGCTGGGCCTTTGACATCACCAATTTCGTGTTCTGGGTCGGGATCGGACACGCTGGGACCCTGATCTCGGCGATTCTGTTTCTCTTCAGACAGAAATGGCGGTCAAGTTTGAACCGGTTCGCCGAGGCGATGACCCTGTTCGCCGTGGCCAACGCGGGGCTGTTCGTGACGATCCACCTGGGGCGTCCCTGGATCTTTTGGTATCTGATCCCGGTGCCGAACGTCAACCAGATCTACCCCAATTTCCGTAGCCCGTTGTCGTGGGATTTCGCGGCCGTCGCCACGTACGCGACGGTCTCGACCCTCTTCTGGTATTACGGCCTGATCCCCGATTTCGCGAGCCTTCGCGATCGTGCCTCGGGTTGGCTCCGGCGGCGAGTTTATGGCTTTCTCGCACTCGGCTGGCGGGGATCGGGCCGGCATTGGCATCACTACGAGACAGGCTACCTGATGCTCGCCGGCCTGGCGACCCCCCTGGTCGTGAGCGTCCACACCATCGTGAGCTTTGACTTCGCGACCTCGGTCATTCCCGGGTGGCACACCACGATTTTCCCCCCTTACTTTGTCGTCGGGGCGATTTTCTCGGGCCTCGCCATGGTGATCACCTTGATCGTACCCTTGCGAATCCTCTGCGGGATCGAGGACCTGGTCACGATTCGACATCTCGAGAATATGTGCAAGCTGATTCTGGCCACCAGTTTGCTGCTCAGCTACGGTTACCTGGCCGAGCTCGCCAATGCCTGGTACAGCGGCAATCCTTACGAAGCCTATGTCTTCCTCAACCGCGCCACCGGACCTTACCTCTGGTGTTACTGGACGATGATCGCCTGCAACGTGCTCTTTCCCCAGCTCTTCTGGTTTCGCTGGTTTCGGACCACGCCTGGGGCGATGATCGTGGTCGCGCTTTTGGTGAACGTCGGGATGTGGTTCGAGCGGTTCGTGATCGTGGTCACCAGTTTGCACCGTGACTACCTGCCGTCGAGCTGGAAGATGTTTTATCCGACCTGGGTGGATATCGTGCTCTTGATCGGATCGTTTGGCTTGTTTTCGACGGCGTTTCTCTTGTTCCTGCGATTCGTGCCGATGGTGGCCCTGAGCGAGGTCAAGGCATGCCTGCCCCAGGCCAACCCTCATCATCCTCGCGATCCCTTGGCCGTTCCCGAGGAGTCCACCCCCGCGGGCGTGGAGGATCAGGAGTTGATTGACGACGACGACTCCGATCGCGAGCTTCATGGGGTGATAGCGCGGTTTCATGGACCCGCCGAGCTTATCAAGGCGGCGAACCATCTTCGCGAGGCTGGCTATCGGAGATTCGACGTCTTCACGCCGTTCCCGATCCATGGCATGGAAAAGGCCATTGGATTGGGCCGATCGAAGCTCCCCATCTTCACGTTCGCGGGGGGGTTGTTCGGAGTGGTGTTCGCCGAGGTGGTCCAGTGGACCCAGAGCGTCCTAGGCTATCCCTTGATCACCGGCGGCAAGCCGATCAACAGCATCGAGGCGTTCGTGCCGATCTGTTTCGAGACGACCGTGCTCTACGCGGCCTTTGGTACGATCGCGGGGATGTTTCTCTTGAATGGGCTTCCCCGTCTCTCTCATCCCCTGTTCCGGGGCGGGACCTTCGCCAAGGCGACCGACGATGGTTTTTTTCTGGCGGTCGCCGCCGTGGACGGCAAATTCGATCGTGGCGAGACGCCGGGCGTGCTCGCCTCGCTGGGGGGCGCTGACATCGAGCTGGTCGAGGAATAGAGGGCGTCGCGGGATCGACGATTCCATCGTTTCAAATGTTCAAGAATGACGGGTGGCTCCGATGCGTTGGGTGTTCCTGGGACTTGGGCTCGTGACCGCGGGGGTCGTGTCGTGGATGGGCCGTCGCGGCGAGCTCCACGAGGGCCGGCCGTGGGTGTTCATCACCGACATGGCCTTTGAACCGCGATACGACGCCCAGGCGGCCGGTCCGTTCTTTTCCGATGACCGCGTCATGCGCGCGCCGCCAGCCGGGACGGTCCCCTTTGGTGGGGCCGACTATGAGAGCGATGCGGGATCGCCGCGGCAAAACCCCGACTTTCTTCGCGAGGACGATCGCTATTACCGAGGCAAGGAAGGCCCGAACTGGGTGACCCAGAACCCGGTCAAGCTGGACATCGTCTTGCTGCGTCGTGGGCGGGAGCGGTTCAACATTTACTGCTCTCCCTGCCATGGCGCGACAGGCGTTGGGAACGGCATCATGACTCAATATGGCATGGTTGGCGTGGCGAGCATCACCGACGATTTGCATCGGCTCATGTCGGATGGCGAATATTTTAACGTGATCACAAACGGCAAGGGTCGGATGATGCCCTACGCTCCCCAGATCAAGGTCCGTGATCGCTGGGCGATTGTCGCCTACATCCGAGCACTGATGCGGAGTGAATCGGCGACCTTGCCGGACGTCCCCGAATCCCAGCGGGGGAAAGTGACGCCATGAACCACCCCCCTTCGTCGGTTGACGTACCAAGGCTTTCGCCCGCGCGGGGACGCGCGCTCGTGGGCGGGATGCTCGCTCTTTCCGCGCTGGCGATCCTGATGGCGCTGGCGACGAGCGGACTGGCGATCGCCGACCCGCGGCGATTGGCCCATGCCTACCTCGTCTCGTTCCTGTTCGTGACCACCCTGAGCGTCGGGGCCTTGGCCTGGCTGATGCTCCACCACCTGACCGGGGCGGTCTGGTCGGTGGTCCTTCGCAGGCAGATCGAGAATCTGACGCGGCCCATCCCCTGGCTGGCGCTGGCGTTTGTGCCGATCGCGTTATCCCTGGGCTGGCTCTACCCCTGGGCGGATCCCTCGCGGATCGCCGCCGACCCCGCCATGGCTCGTAAGGCGGTCTGGCTCAATCCGGGCCTGTTTCTCGCGCGGTCGGCGCTCTATCTGGCGGTCTGGGCCGTGCTTGCCGGGTTGTTTTCGCGGAAATCACTCCGCGAGGATCGAGATGGCGACCCCGCGCACGGGCTCGCGATGCGATCGGCGAGCTCATGGGGGCTGGTCTTGCTCGCCTTGACGGCCAGTTTTGCCTCTTACGACTGGATCATGTCGCTCGAGCCCGACTGGTCGTCGACCATGTTCGGCGTTTATTTCTGGGCCGGCTCGCTGGTGAGTTCGTTGGCGGCCCTGATCCTGACGGTCCTTTGTGTCCGCCGTGTCGGCTCGGTTCGCGAGACGATCACCGTCGACCATCTCCATGATCTGGGCCAATTGCTCTTCGGATTCGTGATCTTCTGGGCTTACATTGCTTTCTCTCAGTATTTCCTGATCTGGTACGCGAATTTCCCCGAAGAGACCCAATGGTACGTCGCGCGCCGATCGGGAGGATGGAACGCGCTGAGCTGGGCTCTGTTCCTGGGGCATTTCGTGGCCCCATTTTGCCTGCTTCTATTCCGGGCACCCAAGCGGAGCCCGTTCT
>JAKBAP010000014.1 GCA_021808995.1 Planctomycetota bacterium
CCTCATTCTCCGTCTTCTCCGACTGGCTGATCCCGATGACCGAACCTAAAGCCGAGCATGCTGTTCCAGAAAATGATAAGTCACCCGCGGGGGCCGACGCACAGGCCGCGCCACCCGCCTCGGAAGAGGAAACCCCCCCCGAGCCCTGGACACCCGAGCGCGTCACCGAGTGGAATTCGTATTACGACCTGTATGTGATGCTCGCGGCCCTGCTCCTGGTCTTCATCACCTCATGCAATTTCATTACCGATTCTCATTTTTGGCTCCATCTCAAAAGCGGCGAGCTGATCGCCCAGCAATCAGGCCCAGTCACCGCCGATCCGTTCTCATACACCGAGGCTGGAAAGCCTTGGGTGAATATCTCTTGGCTCTTTGATTGGAGCCAGGCCGCGCTCCATCGCGTGGTCGAGGGTCTGGTGCCGGTGAACCCCGCGGACCCAACGGCCAACCGTTCGACGGCCGAGCAGCTCGGCGTGGGCTCGCTCGGGGCCCTGGCGGCGATCTTGCGGCTGGCGACCGCGTGGATCCTGCTCAGGATTCGTCATCGCGGGCCGGGGCTGTGGTGGTCGGCCGTGTGCGTGACCTTGGCTCTTGGCGTGGCGGTGCATCCCTATTTTGGGTTTACCTTGGGTGGTATCGCCGGACCGGGGGCCGTTTCACCGGCGACCTGGGGGCTGCTCTTCCTGACGATCGAGGTCTACGCGCTTCATCGCGCGACGGGGATGGGCCGGACGCTTGGGCTTTGGCTGTTGGTCCCCATGTTCGCTCTCTGGGCCAACGTCGACGACACGTTCCTGACCGGGCTCCTGGTCCTCCTGGCGGCGGGCGTGGGGCGGGTGATTGACGGAAAGAAGGCCCTGGCGTTTCCCGAGCCAAGCCTGGACCCCGAGGCTCAGCCCCCGGCCGCTCTCTCGCCGGCGAGCGCGGGGGCGATCTTTCTGGCGGCGGGGCTCTCGGCCCTGGCCTCCTTGGCCAACCCGTTTACTTATCGAGCCTATCTGGCCGCCATCGATCCCTATCTTGGGTTTTTCCGGCCGGCCGGCTCGATCACAACGATGGATCATATCTCGTTCTTTAGCCCCCAGATTCGCAAGCTCATCGATCCCGACATCGCCTATCTGTTGCCGGCGTTCTACCTCGTCGTGACGGCGATCGGTCTGGCCTCGTTCCTTCTGAACAGCCGTCGTTTCGCCTGGAGCCGGTTCCTTCCCTACGCGCTCATCGCGGTCGTCTGGGGGGTGCTCATGCGGACGGCCGCGCCGTTCGCCGTGCTCTTCGCCGCGACGCTTGCCCTGAACGGCCAGGAGTGGTACCTGGACCGCTTTGGAGCGCGGGGAAAGCTCGGCGCGGCCTGGTCGCTTTGGTCGACGGGAGGCCGGCTCGCCACCCTGACCTTCCTCTTCGCGATGGTCGCCATGGATATCACGGGATGGGGCAATGTCCTGCCCGAAATCCAGTTTGGACTTGGCTATCAGCCCGATGATTTCGCGATCGACGCCGCCGCGTTCCTCGAATCCCATCCCGAGATCCAGGGCAATATCCTCAACACCTCGATGGCCCAGGGAGACATGATCATCTGGAAGTCGGGCGGCAAGCGTAAGACCTATATCGACGGCCGGGCTCGGCTTTTCCCACCCGCCTTGCTGGAGGAATGGAACACCACGCGAAAGGCGATCAGCGAGGACGACATCGAGACCTGGAAGCCGCTCCTGGACAAGTACTCGATCAGCGCGATCATGATCGAGCCTGGATCCTCGCCCAATACCTACAAGAAATTGATGACCAGTCCCAACTGGATCCCGTTTCACGACGATGGCCGGATCGTGATGTTCGGTCGGGCCGACGGTCCCAAGCCCGACGTGGCGCTCTTCGAGTCCACGCGGCTTGACGCCGAGCTTTTGGCCTATAAGTCCAACCGGCCGGTCCCAGGCTCCGAGCGCCCGCCCAATCCGACCTCGTGGCTCGACGATGTTTTCCAGGGGCGCACCCTGAGCAGGCCCCGTTCGCGAACCGAATCATCCCGGCGCTGGCTTGAGGGTCTAACCGGACCGGCCTCCTCGACCGAATCGATCCCCGACCCCGCGCGCTGCCTGCTGGCCATTCAGGAGGCCCGGACCGCGCTGGCGCAGAGCCCCGACGATTGGATCGCCTTCCGCCGGCTCAAGGACGCCTATCGTTATTTGATGATGCAAGAGGCGGCCATGCTCGCGGGGATTCCCATCACCCCTGAAAACGGCCCTCGCATCCGCGCTCTCAACCCCCCGCTTGAGCCCCTCATGAACCGCTATCGCCAGCGGCTGACCGCGCTCAATTATTCGGTCCTGACCACCCCCCCGGCCAAGTCCGACGCCGCTCGCCGCGAACTCCAGGGCCTCAACCTCGAGATGTTCCAGCTCTACCTGGGTTCCAACGCGCTTGACCTCGCTCGCGACCGGTTGCAGCTCGTCCTGGAAGGGGCCAAGGACGACGACTTTCCCGCCGAGGCCAGGGCCCAGTTCGAAAAGGACCTCGCCCAGTTGAACGAGCGAAGCAAGAAGCTCGAGGACGATCTCGAAAACCTCTCCATCGAGCGCCAGGCGAGTTCCATTCAGCAGGCGTCGTATGCTCTCTCGCAGGGAGGGGTCGGCTGGGCCATCGGCCAGCTTGCCGAGGCCGAGCGCGGCGGCGTTAGCCCGGCGGTCGTCAAGCCGCAACTCATTGAGCTTTTCTGCAACACCGGCCAGCCCGACAAGGCATTCGAGCTCCTCTCGGTCGGCGCGGTCGACGATCCCAACCTGGGCGCTGAGCCTGGTATGGCGGCCTTGCGTCAGGGGCAGGTTTATTATCTGCTCGGCAACTATGTCTCGGCCGCGAATCTCTGGCAGGACCGGGCAATCCCCCGCGTGCGATTCGAGCGCAGCATGCGCGCCCTCACGGCCGGCCAGGCGCTCACCCGGGGCGAGGCCCCGGCGGCGACCAACGCGTTCATGGGCCTCCCCACCACGCTCGCTCAACAGGCGTCGTGGGAGTACGACCTGGCGATGTGCCTGCTCGAGTCGGGTCACATCGATCCGGCGGCCACCCACCTGACGAGCGCCCTCACGATCTACCCCGAGCTGCCGGTCCGGGCGATTGGCGCTTACTATCTTGAAAAGATGGGCAAGCCGGTGCCACCCCCTCCCAAGAAGCCCGCGACCAGGGCCAAAGCATCCTTGCCGACGCAGGGCGTGGCGGTTTCGCCCAGGCCGTGAACCGTGGCGAGGTGGGGTCGAGGGCTCAGAGTTGCTCGACCCAGGCCTCGGCCTCGAGCGTTGCCTCTTGCATTCGGCGCTCGACTTCGCGACGGCAGTCCTCAAGGGTCAGTCGGTCGGCGTCGTGGGGCACGGCCACGGGGGCTGGGACCACGCACGCGGCCGGGCTGAAGGGCTTGGGGATGCAGAATCGGTCCCAGCTCTTGGCTCGAAAGGGGCGTTTGAAGGCCATACCCGCCCCCACGATCGGAAAGCCGGTGCGGCTCGACAGATAGGCGACCCCTTGATGAACCACGCGCCTGGGCCCGCGTGGTCCGTCGGGCGTGACGCAGAGGTGGCCCTGGTCGATCCGCAGGGTCATTTCGCGGAGAGCCCGCGTGCCGCCGCGGGTCGTCGATCCTCGGACCACGCTGAACCCCAGCCGGCTCACCACCTGGGTGATCAATTCGCCATCGCGATGCTCGCTGATCAGGATGTGCATCTCGGGCCACGGCCAGTAATAGGCCGGGAAAAGCATGACTTCATGATAGAAGGCATAAACATAGCGAACGCCGCTGCCCCGGGCCTTGACCGGGTCGACCTGGGGGTCGCGATAGCGAAAGTGGTAGCTCAGGGTCGAGCCAAGCGCCCGGATCATCGACGCGCCCAGGGCCCCCGCGGCATTGATCGCGAGCGGGTGTGTGATCTTCATCGGCCCCCTCCTTCGTTGCGCTCGTGGTCCAAGAGCCGCCCCCAGAGGCGCTCACGATAGACGATCGCCCCGCCCTGTCAACGCGGATCGCCGAACGCGGGGCGGCCCGGCGGCCCATTACGGCGATCGCGCCCCGGCCGTCGGCCCTCGTTGAAATTCGGAAAAAAATCCTCACTGCCTGCTTGACACCGCGATCTCTCCGTGGTTTGATCTTGATGTCATCAACGCGTGGGCGACCGCACTCTCCGATTGTCTCGTCGCGTAGGGCTGATGTCATGACATCTACCGCCCCCCAATTTGCCGGACCTGCCGTAGAGTCGTTCGCTGTTCCGTGCTTCACGGCTGTTGTCGCGGTGACCGCTCATGGGCCTTGGGGGCCATCGGGTCGTGGTATTGAGGCAGGTTTTGCCTCTGGATTGTTGATCCAGGCACCTGCCTCGGTTGCCATTGGCGCGGTTGAATCGGGTCGGATGGGGCGCACGGAGATCGCGGTCGAGAACTCGAGTACCACGGCGGTCGTAATCGAGCGCATCGAGTAAACCCGCGAGTGTCTCCACGTTGATCCGCTCAGGCTTTGTCCTGGGCCTGGCGAGTCGAGCGTGCTCCGGATCCTTTTCGACTCGTCTCAAGAGCCCGATTTCCGGGGCGAACTAGGCGTCGAGTGGACCGGACGCTCCGCGGGGGGCGTGGCGTTTCGAACGGTTGCCAATGTCTACGTAAAGTCGCCCCTTCCGACGGGCACGGGTCTGGCTCAGCCCAATACCGGGGAAGGCCAAGCGAGATGACGATGGAATTCAAGAGGGCCTCCTCGATTTTGTCATGGTCGAGTCTGACGATCCTTTCCGCGGCAACTTTGATTACGTTTCTCGTCGGCATGGCGTCGGTCGGCGGATGGGCTTGGTCGACCTTCGGCTCGGCTTCGGCCGCCCTGGGCTACCTTCGCGGCGAGTCGCTCCTCATCGAGCCGGCGGCGTTTGATCTGGGTCTGATTCGGTCCATTGACCAGAGAGCCTTGAAACTTGGGTTGGTCAACCTCACGGGCCAGCCAATCAACGTCTACGGTCTCACCTCGGTCTGTCAACAAGATGGGTGCATTCGATCACTCGACCAGTTTCCGCTCGTAATTCCAGCGCGACGGCGGACGGAGTTGGTGATCGAGTACCAGAATCATGACCCGAGGCCGGCTCTTGGTGGCCGTCCCCTCCGAGTCGCGACTGACATTTACACCAGTTTCGGGCTTCGCGCGATTGTCTGTAGCGGGTTTCTCGACGCGCGATCCTTGTCGGCGCGCTGACCAATCCCATGGTTCAAGTCATGAAATCTCAACTACGAACGATTTCCGTCTGGGGTGCTTACTGCACGGCTTCCGCTCTGGCGGCCGTGGCCTTGATCGCGGCCTGGGGGATGGTTGGTTATGGATCGGTCTTCGCGATCCCCGCCATTGCTCAGGGTCAGGTTGTTCTGGCTCGGCCGGCGACCAAGCCGATGGGAACCTTGGTGGCGGGTCGGCGATATGAAGCAGAATTTGAGTTGATAAATCTGGCGTCTCGCTCGGTGATGATCAACGGCATTCGGGCAAGCTGTGCCTGCGTTTTCGCGGACAATCTTCCAGTTCAAGTTCCGGCGGGTGGCCATCTTCCCGTTCGGCTTTGGGTACAGCCACGGGCGGCACAGGTCGGTCAGTCTTTCGCTCAGTCCGTGGATCTGATTCTCAGCGTGCCCGGTTCGCGCACGACTTTGACCGTAGTGGGGACCGTGGCTGGGGACGGTTCGTCCGATTAGCGCCGGCTCCTCAAGCAAGTTTTTTTGTCATCGCGGCTATTTTTAGGGGGTCAAGTCCAATGGCATGTTTTTTTTCAATCGCGGCGAGGTTGGCATCTGGAACCTCCGTGGCCCTGATGCTTGCGGCTTGCATGGCCCTTTGGGCACAGAGTGTGAGGGGCGATCAAAATCTCTTCGCGCCGGCGGCATGTTCCCCGCAGGCCTCTTGCGCGACGTGCGCGGTTGGCAACGACAACGGCAGCACGACTTGTGAGGACGCGAACGGCCTACAGTGTGGCCAGGTAAATGCGAGTTGCGCGAGCGGCACCGATTGTACCAACTGCTGCTGTGGGCTGACGGCTCAGCTCGTGTGCAAATGCGTCAATAACAATGGAAATGATCCCTCATAGCGAGCTCGGTGGCTTCGACTGGGATGAGGCTGCCAGGGGCCGACGCCGGGCGTTGTGCGTCGGTCCTGGCGATTGATCCGCAAGACGTTCTGTTTCCAGCCGAGCGCCCGTCCAGGGTTCGAATGATCCCTGCTTCCCGGAAACCAACCATGCCGAAAAGCTTCCGCGTCTCGCTCGCTGGGCTCTCATGCCTCGTGATTTTAGTCAGCTACTCCGCTCGAAGTGAGTCGTGCGAGGACGAGTCAGCGCATGCAATCGGAGAGCGATTTCGATTGGAGTATCCGGCCGCGTCCAAAAAACTAGAGAGATTCTATACTAATGTCACCATGAGCGTAAGGCAAGCATCGGTTCGTCAACGTTCGTCGGAGGGCGGCTTCGAGTTCGTCGATTGGGTGTTTCGCGGAAACGGCGGTTCGTTTCGGCGCGACAATACCAAGGGCGACGACCTCTCCGCGACGGTATCGGTTTACGATCCGAGATTGTCGTTCAGGGTGGGGAGGAAGTCGAGCTCATCGGAATACTCATTGCTATGGATCGCGGAGTTGCCCTCGGATGATTATTTGGAATCTGTTTCCACACTGCGGTCTCAATCGCTTGCTTGCGCCGCGCCATTCTGCACACTCGTGGGTCAAAGGATCGTCGACCTGATCCTGGAAAAGAGCTTCGTGATAATCGATGCGAATCGGGTCGCGAATCCGAGCGGGGATCTGCTGAAAATCGATTGGAAGAGCCCCCTCCCCGACGGTCGCGCACGATGGGGTATCTTTGTCTTCGCTCCCGACGAGTGCTGGGCTCTCAAGCAGATGACCTTGAATGGTGAGATACTCGTGGTCGGCACGGGCAAGACCGTCAAATTCGGCTCGGGCATGGACGTGGATTATTTAGATAAGAACGACGGCGTTCCGCTGGTTCATCAGGTTCGGACTTGGTCGATCGGCGACGCGGGCAAGAGTCCACGCTTTATCCTCGACGTGAAATCCGTGAGGCCTGGCGCGGCACCCGCCGCGGATTTCACCCCTGAGGCATTCGGCATTCGCATGGATCCCGCGCCCGTGCCCGTATCCATCGCCCCGACACTTTTCACGCTCTCGGCGTTAGTTGGAGTCCTGGCCGTCCTGCTGATCCAGTTCAAGAGGCGCTCAGCCCTTCGCGCCCAAAGGGCCTGAGCCGGCCTTTGGCGTCTGGCAGGACATCTCAACCCGGACCCGTGGCGAGATCCTGGACATGGCGGCCGAGGGGTCAAATCCCCGCCTGGTGGGCGGGCCGGTCGAGCCTTTTGGAGGTTTTCTTGACCGGGGCGGTCTTGATGTCGAAGAGCTTGGCCACGACGTCGTCGAGGGTGTCGACCAGGCGGACCGCGATGTCGGCCTTGACCTCGGCGGGGATGTCGATCAGGTCTTTTTCGTTGTGCCTCGGCAGCAAGACGACCTTGATGCCCGCGCGGCGGGCGGCCAGGATCTTTTCACGGACCCCGCCGACGGGGAGCACGCGGCCGGTCAGGGTGACCTCGCCGGTCATGGCGAGATTGGTCTGGATCGGCGTGCCGCGGAAGAGGCTGATCAAGGCCGCCGCGATCGCGACGCCCGCCGAGGGGCCGTCCTTGGGGACAGCGCCGGCGGGTACGTGAATGTGCAGGTCGGTCTTGTGAAATCGAGCCAAGTCGACCGAGAGCGTCTTGGCGTGGCTGCGCAGGTAGCTCAAAGCCGCCTGGGCGCTTTCGCGCATCGACTCACCCAGAAGGCCCGTCAGGGTGAGCGCTCCCTTGCCCTGCATGCCGGTGGCTTCGATAAACAGAATCTCGCCCCCGGTCGGCGTCCACGCCAGCCCCGTGGCCACGCCCGGGATCCCGGTGCGGTCGGCGAGCTCGCGGAAAAAGCGCGAGGGCCCAAGGTATTCATTGATCGATTTGGGCTCGACCTGGGTCGCGTCCTTTCGTCCCTCGGCACGGCGGCGGGCGACCTTGCGACAGACGGCGGCGATTTCGCGCTCGAGGTTCCGCAGGCCCGCCTCGCGCGTGTAATCGGAGATGATCTTGCGGATCGCCTCGTCGTTGATCGTCAGATCGTGAGCGACCAGCCCATGGGCCTCGAGCTGCTTGGGGATGATGTATTTCTGGGCGATCAGCGTCTTCTCTTCCTCGCTGTAACCCGGGAGCTGCAAGACCTCGAGCCGGTCGAGCAGGGGGGAGGGAATCGTCTCGAGCATGTTGGCGGTCGCGATGAACATGACCTTGGAAAGGTCGAAATCCACGTCGAGATAGTGATCCCGGAAGGTGGAATTCTGCTCGGGATCGAGGACCTCGAGCAGGGCGGCCGAGGGGTCGCCCCGGAAATCCGCGCCGAGCTTGTCGACCTCGTCGAGCATGAAGACCGGGTTGTTGGTCCCGGCCTTGCGGATACCCTGGATCACCCGCCCAGGAAGGGCGGCCACGTAGGTGCGGCGATGGCCCCGGATTTCGGCCTCGTCATGGACGCCACCCAGGCTCACCCGCACGAATTCGCGGCCGAGTGCCTTCGCGATGCTCTTGCCGAGCGACGTCTTGCCCGTACCGGGTGGACCCACCAGACAGAGAATCGGCCCCTTCATGTCTTTCTTGAGCTTGCGGACGGCCAGGTATTCGAGGATTCGCTCCTTGATCTTCTCAAGGTCGAAATGATCGTGGTCCAGGACCTTGCGAGCGCGGCGGAGGTCGAGGCGGTCGCGGCTGGCCTTGGACCATGGCAAGATGGCCAGCCAGTCGAGGTAGGTCCGAACGATGGAATACTCCGCCGAACTCGGGTGCATGGCGGCCAGCCGCTCGAGCTCCCGCTCGGCCTCGGTCATCACCTCCTCGGGCGGACCCGCTTTCTTGATCCGGTCCCAGAGCTCCGCGATCTCGGGATTGTCTCCCTCGCTCTCGCCCAGCTCGTCCTGGATCGCCTTTAATTGCTGGCGCAAGAAATGGTCGCGCTGGGCCTTGGAAAGCTCGCTGCCGACCTGCTCCTGAATCTTGCTCGAGAGCTCGAGCACCGCGAGCTGCCTCGACAGATATTGCCCCAGCCGCTCGAGCCGTGCCCGGACGTTGATCTCGCCCAGCAGGTTTTGCTTTTCCTCGATGGTAAACGGAAGGCTTGAGGCCAAGAGGTCGGCCAGGCGGCCGGGCTCTCGGGTGTTGATCGCCGCGACCTGGAGCTCCTCGGGAATCTGCTGGCTCTGATCGACCATCCGCTGGAAAAAGCGATTCACGTGATGCACCAGGGCGTCGAGCTCCACGCCCGCCTCGACGATTTCCTGGCAGGGCTCGACGTTGGCGATCAGATAGGGCTCGGACTTGGTTACCGAGACCAGCCGGGCACGGTATTGGCCCTGGCAGACGATGCGAGTCGAACCGTCGGGGAACTTGAGCATCTTGAGGATCATTCCGACGCAGACGATCGGGAACAGGTCCTTGATCCCGGGCGAGTCCATCTCGGGATGAAGCTGGCTCACCAGGCCGACCATCCGCTCGCCGATCATGCAGTCGTCGATCAGGCGGATACCGCTGGGCCGATTGATGACCAGCGGCACCACGGTCTGCGGAAATACCACGTCGGAGCGCAGCGGCAAGAGCGGGATCCTGCTGGGCAAGAGCGTCTGATTCTCGTCGCGCTCCGACAGCACGATCATCCCTCGCGAGTCGGTTTCGCCCCCGGAGGAGTTCGACCGGCCCTCCCCCTTGGAGACTTTCTTGGATTTCAATGCTCGTTTGTTGCGTCGTACAGCCATGGGACTCGTATCCGAGATGAAGCCGGCTCGCGAAGGATCAATGAAGTCTAGTACCAAATCGAATCGCGAGAGCCAAGAGACGTCAATGATTGGCGAGCAGTCGCGAGAATGATAGGGGGAACCCACGCCTCGCGCTGTCTTTCGACAAGGATCCAGCACGGTCGAGGTTCGCGCATCCTCGGAGTCCCGCCCGGATCACCTGAAAACCACCCCCGCGGCGACCAGGGTTCGCTCTTTCGCCTAGATAACCCAGTCACCAGTCGTCTCGTTCGATTCCGAAGAGGTGTTGTTGGTGCAAGGTCTGGAGCATCTGATAGTTGAGGAACGCGAAGTAACCGAAAAAGATGGCCAGGTAGATCTGCTCGCCCCCCATGCCGGCGGTCACGGCCAGGATTCCGGCGACCATCAGGGAGACGATGTGCCCCCAGCGCCTGCCGCGAGCGCGGTCGAACCAGGTCAGGACGATCTGAGCCGCCTGGCCCCCGTCCAACGGCCAGATGGGGAGCAGATTCAAGAGCCCCCACATGATGTTGATCTCGAGCAAGAAATAGTAGGCGAAGAGCTCCCAGATATTGTGCATTTTCTCGAACGCGCCGAGCGAGCCGTGGCCGACGCCCAGCAGGGTTGAAACGAGGCCCAGGTGTTCGTCTGGGGTGATGCCCCGGAACAGGGTGGCGAGGATCATCACGACCAGGGCCAGCAAGAAGCCCGCGCCCGGGCCGGCGAGGATCACGAGCAAGCGTTCCATGGGGGTTTGCCGTTCCCCCTGGCTGTAGCAGAGCCCCCCCATGCCCCAGAGCAAGATCGAGGGAGACTCCCGAAACCGTTTCGCCATCAGGCCGTGGCCGTATTCATGGACCAGGATCGACACGAACACGCAAACGACCCAGAGCCCCACCACGGGCAGGTTCTGGTCGCGCCAGCCCAGCATGGCCGCGATCAGCCAGAAAAAAGGATGGACGCGAACCGGAATTCCGAGTGCCCGGAATCGGAGATCAAACGGAGTCTCGGCTGTGCCAACCATGAACGGCCTCGGGTGCGGTTCGCGAATCCGAATCGTTGGTACGATCTCTTGATTCTAGGGAGTTGGTCTCCGGTTTACAAACGATCCTCGACCGATTGGGCGCGCCAACGCATTCTGGCGGGTCCTAGTAAGTCGGGATTGAACCTGAGGCGGCGCAGCCGCGACCAAGCATACGCCGAACGAACCTCTCGGGCACATTGGCCAGCGAACGATGGAACGGGACGCCCCGAGAGCTCCACGGCGGCGCGAAACGTGACAAGGACGTGAGTCCGTGATCACGCGAGCGGTCCGGGTCCGTCAAGGGAAGACCCTCGATCCTTCGAGTTGTCGCCCGCCGACATGCCAAGAACCTTGCACGCGGACCTCATTCCAGAATCCGTCGGCGCGCCCCCGTGCTCGGGTGGCTCTTGCCCGGCTGGCCGGGGAACCCTACGATAGAGGCTCGATTGGACTTGCGCGTGGCACGCTGGCCGGCAACCAGCCAACCCCGCGTCCGCTCTATAACGGAGAAGAGAACGTTCCGATGATCGCATCTAAAGCCCCATCGTCAAAGCACTTAGGCATGCGCGTCCGCGTCACCCAATATGTTCGTGTCGGCCATCTTCGCTGGCTGACCAAGGTCGAGGGCGTCGTGGAACGCGCCGGCCGGCGGCCTGTCGGGGGGATCGAAATGGGGGGCAAGGCCTCGTTTTGCCATCAGGACACCCTCATGCTCCGCGACAACGATGGCGAGCTCGTCGAAATCGCGCTCGACTCCGAGACCCAGGTCGAGAATCTCACCAAGTGAATCGACCAGCCTCCTTCGCGCGTGAAGATCGCCATGATCATTAACAATTACATCTTTATCGGCCTCCTGCTGTTGGCGGCGATCGGGTTCGCGCTTGCCCCTCTCTTGGTCGTGCGGCTGATCGCGCCCCGCAAGCGCTCGCTCTCCAAGAGCGAGCCCTACGAATGCGGCGTCCTCACCGTGGGCGAGACCTGGATTCGCTTCCGAATCCAGTATTATATCTACGCGCTGATGTTTGTTGTGTTTGACATCGAGGCGCTCTTTCTCTTTCCCTGGGCGGCCGCGTACGCGGGTTTGGGGCTGTTCGCGCTGGTCGAGATGGTGGTCTTTCTCGTTTTCTTGTTCCTTGGCCTGGTTTACGCCTGGGCCAAGGGCGTGTTGCGGTGGGCTTAAGGGTCGTCGCCGCCTCGGGTGATCGCCGCCCTCTCGCTTTCCCAAGGAACAGCCTTCGTGATCGAGCTCCTCGACCCGACCAGCCCGCTCGTTTGGGCTCAATCGCAGGCCGTCGATCTGGGCTGGGGGCTCGCCCTGCGCTGGGGGCTCTGGTTGGTGGTGGGGTTCCTGGGGCTGTTTCCGGGAATCGTCGCCTACATGGTCTGGCTCGAGCGCAAGGCGGCCGCGCGGTTTCAGGACCGTATTGGCCCCAATCGCGTTGGGCCGCTGGGTCTGCTTCAGCCCATCGCCGACGCGATCAAGCTGCTCACCAAGGAAAACCTGGTCCCGGCGGGCGCTGACGGGCTCGTGCATTTGGCCGCGCCGGTGCTCGTGATCGTCTCCGCGTTTCTGATGCTCGCGGTGATCCCGTTCGCCGTGGGGATGGCGCCGGTGGACCTGCCCTCGGGGTTGCTCTATCTCATGGCGGCGTCGAGCCTCTCGCCCCTGGGCGTCTTCCTGGCTGGGTGGTCGAGCCGTAATAAATACTCGCTCCTGGGGGCGATGCGCGCCGTTGCCCAGCTCGTCTCGTACGAGATCCCCCAGGTCCTGGCGGTGATCCCAATCGTGCTTTGGGGGGGAAGTCTCTCGCTGGTCGCGATCTTCGACAAACAGGTCGAGTTTGGCTGGTTCATCGCGTCTCCGCCGGGGTTGCTGGCGTTTCTGATCATGTTGATCGCCAGCATCGCCGAGCTCAATCGGACCCCGTTCGACATTCCCGAGGCCGAGTCCGAGATCATCGCCGGCTATCACACCGAGTATTCAGGCATGCGATTTGGCCTGTTTTTCCTGGCGGAATACCTGAGCGTGTTCGCCGTCGGCTGTCTGGTGACCGCCCTTTACCTGGGGGGTGGGATGCCGCTGCCGCTGGTCAGGTTTCCGATGAATTTGCTCGGCGACTCATTGCCGAGGCTGATCCTTGTCGACATGGTTCTGCTCGCGGTGTTCATGTTCAAGGTACTGCTCTTTATCCTCTTCATGTTTTGGGTTCGGGTCACGCTGCTCCGGTTGCGGGTCGATCGGCTGATGAATTTCGCCTGGAAGTATTTGACTCCGCTGGCGATTGTGAACATCCTGTTCGCTGGGATCTGGTATGAATGCGTCATCCGAGCTGGCGTGTTGACGCTGGGGGGCTGGCTTTGGGGTTGGGTGGTCACGGGTCCGCTCGTGGTGTTCGCGGTCTGGCTGGTCGTGTGGATCAATCGGCGGCTGCTTCTGGGTGGGCCGGCGGGCGTGGGTCGGCCGTCGTTGGGTGGTACTCGCGTGGACGCGGGGGCGGCCCCGGGCTAGCCCTTGGCGTCGAGCCCAAAACGTAGGGGGCGGTTCGTGATTCGGGTATTGTTCCTGGTGATCGCGGTGACCGGCCTGGCGTCGGCCCTGGCGACGGTTCTCATCAAGAACCTGGTCCGGGCCGCGCTGGCCCTGGCGGGATTCTTCTTCGCCGTCGCCTGTTTGTTTGTTTTGCTCGAGGCTGAGTTCCTGGCCGCCCTTCAGGTCTTGATCTATGTCGGGGCTGTCTCGATCTTGCTGATGTTTGGCATCATGCTCACGCGAGGGGTCCAGGGGACCGATCCAGCCTCGCGTCCCTCGGCCTGGCGACTGCCGGGGGTCGTGATCGGGCTGGCGGTCTTCGCGCTCCTGGGCTACGCGATTTTCCAGGAGACCGGCCTTGGAACCCAGCGTGCCTGGGGCGCGATCGACCCGCGCCCCGCGATCGCTCGCGGAACGGTCGAGCCTGGCGCTCCGCGCCGCCGGGCGATCAACGACATGGGCAAGGTCGTGGGCGTGGAGCTCATGACACGCTACGTCGTTGCCTTTGAACTGGCTGGGCTCTTGCTCACGGCGGCGCTGGTGGGCGCCGTCGCGGTGGCGCATCGCGAGGACGACGAACCCTCGCGCGGCGAACCGAGTCGGATCCCGAGCGATCCACCGATCACGACGTCACCCTGACGTTTATCCCCCGAACCTGGTCCATCACGGCGACGCCATGGAATCCGACATCCCACTGAGCTGGTTTCTCTTGTTCGCGGCGGCTTCGTTCGCCATCGGACTGATCGGCGTGCTCACCCGCAAGAACGCGATCGCCGTTCTGATGGCCATCGAGATCATGCTCAACGCGGCGAATGTGAACCTGGTCGCCTTCTGGCGTTATGGCCCTGAACTTCCGGAAGCGGGTCCGGTGGCCGGGATCGTGCTAGCGATCATGGTGATCACCGTCGCCGCCGCCGAGGTCGCGGTTGGGATCGGCTTGATTCTGCTCTGCTATCGGCGATGGCGAGCCGCCGACGTCGATCGCTACGATAGCCTGGCGGGCTGAACCCGCTATTTACCATCAGCTCCACCCTCATTCGAGTCAACGCGATGCCCCCAATCGGCCCCGGCAGCCTCGATTATCGCGACTTTTTTTTCGTCGCGCCCGAGATGGTTCTCGCGGTCTGGGGGCTGGTGGTGCTCTTGCTCGACCTGGGGCTGGCGAAACGGCAGCCGGCACCGGCTCGGAGGCTTCTGGTCGGCAGGGTCGCCCTGGCTGGCGTCGGCCTGACCCTCGCCGTCACGCTCGCCTCCAGCCTGATCCCGCTCATGGCTCGCGCCAATCCCGAGGACCTCTCGACCTGGTTTTCGAGATCCACCATTGACTATCTTTTCGACGACGATCCCAGCCTGTTCGGTGGCACGATCGCCGGCGGTTTTGACGTGGGCGTTTTCAATCTCGTTTACGTCACGCTGTTGGGGCTTGTCGTCTGGATGTCGCTGGCGTGGAAATTCACGGAGGAATGGGGCGAATACCTCGCGCTTTTGCTCTGGGCGACCGTCGGGATGATGCTCCTCTCCGCGGCCGAGGAACTCGTCACCCTCTTCATCTCGCTTGAGATGATGACGATCTGCCTCTACCTCGCGACGGCACTCGACAAGTCGCGAACCCGCTCGGCGGAGGGGGGGCTCAAATACTTTATCTATGGCTCGGTGTCCTCGGCGCTCTTTTTATTCGGGCTGAGCTATCTTTATGGCCTCACGGGTTCGACCCACCTGAGCACGATTCGCCGCCTTCTTGAGAGCACGCGGGTCGTGGGGCTGGCGGCCAACGCGGCCGGCATCACCGCCATCCTACTCGTCCTGGCGGGCTTTGGATTCAAGATCGCGGCGGTCCCGTTTCACCAGTGGGCACCCGATGTCTACGAGGGCGCGCCCGCGCCCGTCGCCGCTTGGGTCGCGACCGGGTCCAAGATCGCCACCGTAATCGCCTTCATGAAGGTTTTTGGAAACGCCCTGAAACCCTGGGCTAGCCCCAGCGACCATATTCTGGGCCCCGGCTGGATCGGCCTTCTGGCCATCGTCGCCGCCATCACCATGACCTACGGCAACGTGGCCGCCCTCGGTCAGCGCAACCTGAAACGGATGCTTGCCTATTCCTCGATTGCCCACGGCGGCTACTTGCTCGTCGGAGTGGCCGCCCTGGGGCTGGCGACCGACGTCACACGCGCTGCCGCGGCTGTCCTTTTTTACCTGGTCGTCTATGCCTTCGCCAACGTGGGGGCCTTCGCCGTCGCCGTCTGGCTCGTCCGCGACAAACAATCCGACGATATCGACGACCTGAACGGCCTCGTTCGCCGTCACCCCGTCCTCGCGATCTCCATCTTGCTCTTGATGCTTTCCCTCATTGGAATCCCTCCCCTCGGGGGATTTTTCGGAAAGCTGTATCTCTTCATGCAGGCCCTGGATGAGCGAAAAAACGCCTTCGGCTCGATCAGCCTGATCGCGCTGGTTGGCCTAGGGTTCTTGAACTCGGTCGTCTCGGCCTTTTACTATCTTCGCGTGGCCAGGGCGATGTTCCTCCGCCAACCGGCCGGAGAGCCCATTGCCGCCGCCGACACGCCGATCGGGCTGCCGATCCTGCTGGCGGCCGCGGTGGTCGTCGGTTCGGGACTGTCGCCCGACTCGCTCATGAGCGTCATGCAATCCGCCGCCACGCCCATGCTCACCACGCCGATCATCGTCCCTAAGGTCATCGGCCCAGCACAGGGTCCGCCGGCCCCTAAAAAGCCAGTGCCGAAGTTCGAATACTCCAAGGATCAAGTGAAAAAAATGGGCCAGATGGCCACCGGAGGCGCTGGCCCGCCTGGGGGCGGGGGACCACCGGCAACCAAGGGCGCCACGACCAAAAAGGCCGCCACCAAGGACGCCCCGGCCACTCCCAGGAAATCCCAGAATCCACCCTGACCTCGGAACCCACTCGCCCATGGCGATCATCAATACCTTCGCGAAATGCCTCGACAGCCCCTATCTGCACGAAGACAAGGACGCCCCCTCCGGCGTCCCCGACCTGCTCGCGCGGGCCCACGAACGGCTCGGCCACGCGGTGAAGGTCCAGGATGCCGGCCAGGGCGACCCAGCCGACACCGTTTATCTGGCCTATGAATCGATGTATTGCTCGATTCGCGCGCTCGTCCACGCCAAGGGATATCGTGAGCTTGGACTGCGCTGTCTGATGCTCGCCTGCGAGAGTCTTTATGTCCGCACGGGTCGGCTTGACGTCGCGCTGCTCCACCAATTTGAAAACGCCCAGCGCATGAAAACGTCACCGGCCGAAGCGGTCTCGGCCGCGGGGTCGCTCCTGGCCCGCGCCCGTGAGATCCTCTCACCCGGGGGCTGAGCGAGGCGCTCACTTGGGCCGCGATTGGTCCGACTGGGCGTCAGACGTCGATCGTCCCGGAAAAGACTTCCGTGGCGGGTCCAGTCATGAAGACCGATTCATCATTGGCCGGCCACTCGAGCTCGAGCGAGCCGCCAGGAAGTCGCGCGACGATTCGCCGCCCCGTCCGGCCCGTCAGCACGCCGGCCACGCAGACCGCGCACGCGCCCGTACCGCACGCCAGCGTGATGCCCGATCCTCGCTCCCAGGTCCGCATTTGGACCTCGTTGAAACTCAGGATCTCGACGAAATGCACGTTGACCCGACGGGGAAACGCGGGATGGCGCTCGATCTGGGGGCCGATGGTTTCAAGGGGGAATCCCGCCACGTCGGGAACGTGGATCACCGCGTGGGGGTTGCCCATGGATACCGCGGTGACGGGAAAGGCGCGGTCGCCGATCGAGAGGGGCGCGTCCAGGGGCGGACACCCCTCCAGCAGCGTGGGGATCGCGGAGGGCTCGAGAATCGGCGGGCCCATGTCGACACGGACTCGCTCGACCCTCCCTCCACTCACCTCGAGCTCGAGGGTGAGCACTCCGCGACCGGTCTCGATCGTGACCGGGTTGTTTCGCGTAATGCCATGATCATAAACGTATTTGGCGACGCAGCGAACGCCGTTACCGCACATCTCCCCTTCCGAGCCGTCGGCGTTGAACATCCGCATGCGGGCGTCGGCGCGGTCGGAGGGCATGATCAGGATGAGCCCGTCGGCACCCACACCGAAATGGCGGTCGGACACGATGATCGCCAGACGCGCGGGATCGACCGCGAGCGACTGGTCAAAGAGGCTTACGTAAACGTAGTCGTTTCCCAGCCCGTGCATCTTCGTGAATCGCATGATCGAGCCGTGCTTCCTGGGGGTCCGTGAACGAGCGAATTCCAAGCGTGATCGTGAAAACATGAAACGTAACACGCTTGACGAGCGGCGGCAAGCGATCCAGGATCGCGGAAAGATGCCCTGCGCGTCGTGCCTGGATTACCGGTGCCCGTTCGCTGACGCTGCCTCATCGCCCGCGGTTGCCAATCTCCCTCGCGGCCCGGCGATCAGCCTGGCCACCACGCCACCGATCACCGCGATCAGCAATTGCGGGATGAACCACGCCAGCGCCCGGATCATCGTGAGCAAGACGCGACCCATCATCGAATCACGATAGAATTGCTCGTTGGCTCGGAAGTCGATCAGGTAGGTTTCGATGATCCGCTCGTAGACAAATCTGGAGTAGCCATTCCAGAGCGTGTACAGTAGCGAACCGGGCGTTCTGATCAGGGTGAACCCTCCTCGTCCGTCGGGGTGAAACCCAAGGATTTCCGGGAAGCACATGGCCCAGATGAAGCTCGCCATCACCAGCGATCCAAGGACGAGGAACCCCACCCAGAACGCGCGGTCCCGGCCACGGCGGCGTATCAATTGGATGATCGCGACTTGCAGGGTGATCGCCCCCAGGGCGATCCCAACCAGAATCTCGGATTGATAGCCAAACAAGTAGCGGCCCACGGCGAGATTGAGGGCCACGATGACCACGCCCAACATCAAGCCAGCAATCGAAAGCCTGGGCGTCCGCACGGCGTGTCTCCCGAGGATGATCACTTGAGTGGGGATCATGGCCGACAAGGAGCGAACCCGCCAGCCTACGGCGTGGACGTCTCCGCGGCGGCGATGGCTTTCTGGAGCCGGTGCTCCTTCTTTTTCTCGAGCTTTTGTCGCTTGGTCGTTTCCTCGGCGCTTGACCAGGCCTCGGGGTGGGTCTTGGCGTAGTATTCGGCCGAGACGAGCAGGTCTTGCAGGTCGAAAACATGCGTCTGATGCCGTTCGTAATTCGCGAGCTCGAAGTTCGAATCCATCTTGATCGCGTCGAACGGGCAATACTCAGCGCACAGACCGCAATTCATGCACACGTCCATGTCGATATAGAAATCCTCGGGGAGCGGGACGACCGTTCCCCTGGGGCTCTTGGCCTGCGACATCCAGATACATTGAGGCGGGCAGACTTTCGCGCAGATATGGCAGCAGGTGCAGCGGACATGGCCGTCGTGGTCGTCGTAGATCAAGACCGGCAAGACGCGAAATCGCTCGTGCAAGGGAAGGCGCTCGTCGGGGTATTCGACGGTGAAGAGCCCATCGGTTAAGTGGTCCTGGACGACTGTCGGCTCCGAGCCCTTGCTGGGCGTTCGGAACAGGTCGACCAGGAGCGCTCCGCCGCCACGACGGTGAAGCGCCTTTCCCGCGCGCCAGTCGCGGTGAAAGGTCAAGAGGCCACGCCTCATGGTGATCATGAGCCCCCGCAACACACCCATGCCCGCGATCATGAGAACGTCGTCTCCATTCGTCCCGTGGACTCGGCTCGGGGCTCAATCATCGGTCCACCTCCCCCAGGACGATGTCCAGGCTGCCCAGGATGCCAACCACGTCCGCGACCGTGTGCCCCAGGCACATTGACTCAAGCGCGGTCAGGTTGATGAAGCTCGGGCTTCGCACATGATAACGATAGGGGCTCGAGGATCCGTCCGAAACCACGTAAAAGCCCAACTCTCCCTTGGGGTTTTCAACGCGCGAATAGGCCTCGCCAGTCGGGACCTTCACGTGATAATTCTTTTTTCCGTGCAGGATCGGTCCGTCGGGAATGTCGCGGACGGCTTGTCTCAAGATCCTCGCGCTTTCCCGCATCTCCTCGAGCCGGACGTGATAGCGGTCATACACGTCGCCGTTTGATCCGGTCGGGATCTTGAACTCGAAGCGGTCATAGATCCCGTAAGGGGCGGCCCGGCGGATATCGTAGGCGACCCCCGAGCCGCGGAGCACCGGCCCCGAGGTCGAATACGCGATCGCTTGCTCACGCGAGAGCAACCCCACCCCCTTGGCGCGATCGAGTAGGATCTCGTTCTCGGAGAGATAGCGGTCGAGCTCGTCGACGCGCTTGTCGATGCGATCGTTGACGATCCCCCGACAGCGCTCGATCCAGCCTGGCGGCAGGTCGAACGCGACGCCGCCAAAGCGAAAATAATTGCACATCATCCGGCTCCCCGCGGCCCACTCGAAGAGGTCGAGAATGAGCTCGCGCTCCTCGATGGCGTAGAGCGCCGGCGTGAAAAACGCCCCCAGGTCGTTGAGCAAGAACCCAATCGACCACATGTGGCTGGCGATCCGGGTCAGCTCGGCCATGATCACCCGAATGTACTCGGCCCGTTCCGGGGGCTTGGCGTCGTCGCCCAGGAGCTGCTCAACAGCCAGGGCGTAGCCAAAATTGTTGCCCATCGAGGTCAGATAATCGAGCCGATCGGTGAACGGGAAGTTCATCAAGTATGTGTTTCGCTCGCCGATCTTTTCATGGTTTCGATGCATGTAGCCCATGACCGGGCGCAGGCCGACGATGGTCTCGCCGTCGATCCGCAGGTTGAGGCGAAACACGCCGTGGGTGCTGGGATGCTGAGGGCCCATGCTCAGCACGAACTGATCCGTGGAAAGCTCCGTCAATTCGACGCCCGCGGGGATCAGCCCATGGGCCTTGGGATCGTCGTGGCTGGAGAGCTTGGCCCAGTCGGCGAAATCGCGAGGGGCCTTGAAATTCGTCCCGTGGGGGTTCAGCTCCTCGGCCCGAAAGTGCCGTCCCTTGCCGGCGTCGACGCGGCTGGGCAAGACCTTGGTTGGTCCCTCGTAGTAGGGCTCGAGGAAATCCTTGCGCAGGGGATGATAGGCGTAGCCTTCCCACATCAGGATGCGGGTGAGGTTGGGGTGGCCGGTGAACCGGACGCCCATCATGTCGTGGATTTCGCGCTCCTGAAAATCCGCCCCTGGATACACCCCGACGAGCGAGGGGGCTTCCCCCTCTCCGTCGGGTTCGGCGACGCGGACGCGGAGCTCGATCAGGGCGCCGGGGTTGGTGGTGGAGTCGAGATGGTATTCGATCTCGATGCAATCCTCGTAATGGACGCTCTGAAGGCTCACGAGATAATCGTATCGGATCGGGTTCGCGTCGCGCAGATAAAGCGCGACGGCGGCGAGCCTGTCGGCGGGGATCAGGAGGGCGGCCTGGATGATCCTGGCTGTCTCCGTGCCGAGATGTGAGTCGAGCCGGGCCGCGAGCTCGACCAGGCCCTGGTCGCCGAGCCACGCGAGCGAAGGACGCGCCTGGGCGTGCTTGAGCTTCTTGACCGGTTTCGCGGCGGGCTCGTCAGGGCTCGCGGCCGGCTGCTCGCCCCGTGCCCGGGCGCGGAGCAGCTCGATCTTGCTAGGCCGCCCCGAGGTCGATTCACCCTCGGGCGAGTGCTCGGGCTCAGGCTGGGGGGCGGGGATCTTGAGCGGCTTGGGAAGGCTCGCTTCGCGCGCTTCGATCAAGCCCTGGGCTGTTCGCTCCGCGGTGAGCTCGACTGTTCGGAGATCGACCAGGTCGGGACCCAGGATCGGGATGGGGACGTCGCGGTCGATGTCGCCACGATACCAGGCCGTGTGCCCCTCGCGGCCGATGATCGGGATGTCGAGCTTTTCGCCATCGATCTTTTTTTGCAGCATGATCAGACCGTTCAAGAGGGCCTGAGGGGTGGGCGGGCAACCAGGCACGTAGACGTCGACCGGGATGAACTTGTCAATGCCCGAGACGACGTTGTACCCCTCCTTGAACGGCCCTCCACCGCTGGCGCACGCGCCCATCGAGATCACGTACTTGGGCTCGGGCATCTGGTCGTAGAGCCGCGCGATCGTGGGCATCATCGTCTTGGTGACGGTCCCCGAGACAATCATCACGTCGGCCTGGCGAGGCGAGCCACGAAAGACCTCCGCCCCGAATCGCGCGATGTCAAACCGGCTGGACGCCGTGCAGATCATCTCGATCGCGCAGCAGGCCAGGCCAAAGCCCAGCGGCCAGAGCGACGACCGCCGGCCCCAGTTATAAACGGTGTCGACCATCCCCAGGAGCTTATCCCAGTTCGTGACCAGGACATATTGCTCGAGCTCCTTTTGGAGCACGGGGTCGATGATCGTACTCCATTCCGGGCGGGTGATCGTATCGGTCGTCATGCGGGGTCGTTCGCGAGTGAGAGTGGGTCCGCTCACCAAGTTCAGGGCCAGGCGAAAACAAGGCCGGCGGCGGAGCTAGATCGCGTCGAATGGTCTCGATGACCCACCCAACGGGTTGGATCGGGGACGTCGTTCGAATCTCGGTCACGCCACGCGCGACCAAGGTTCATGATCGTAAAGCCCATGGAACCGGTTCGCTAGTGGAAATCCGTACCGAAGGCCAATGACCGGGTCGTGTGGCGTCGGGTTCTTCCGCCCGCCGTCTGTTCGTTTCATAATCAGGTTCATGGACCGACCTCGCTTGCAAATGAGCGTTCTTGGGCTCCTGGGGCTGGTGGGTTGCGTGGCGCTGAATCTCTGGCTGTTTCGCCTGGGGGCGATCTGGGGGTTGGTGGGCCTGAACGTCACGAAACACGTTGCGATCGCGTCGCTGTGTCAACTGCTCGGGCTTGGTCGTCGGACCGCGCTCGAGGGACCACGATGGGACGCCGCGGAGACCTCGCCCGCCCGGTTGATGGATTGATGTGGGCGCGAGCGGCCTCTGTCAGTATCATTCGCCCCACGGTATCCCGCCAGAAGCCCGCATGCCAAGCCGAATCGCGTACGAGGGTCGATCGCGCGGAGAGCCACGCGATTCAGGATGAACGACCTCTCGGGGGAGGATCCCATTGTGAACCAACGATCAGGTCGGTTGCTGATTGTGGAAGACGAGCGGACACTACGGCAACTGGTCGCCCAGTTCCTCCGCGCCGAGGGCTACGACGTCGAGGAAGCCGCCGATGGCCAGGAGGGAGTCTGTTTCTTCGTCGATCGCGGGCCGTTCGACGTCGTCTTGCTCGACCTGAATTTGCCTTGCCTGCCGGGCGAGGAGGTCTGCCGCCAGATCAAGCACGATCAGCCCAATCAATCCGTGGTGATCTGCTCGGCCGCGGTGCTGGACTGTCACCTGGACGTGCTGAAGGGGTTGGGGGTGGATCAGTTCCTGGGCAAGCCGTATCATCCCCTGGACCTGCTGGACCGGATCGCGTCGGAGATGTCTCGGACGCGGTCGCGACAGCGATCGGACCCGGCTTCGGGGCTCTACCGTCCGCGGCTTCCGGGCCGGAGCGAGCAGGGCCGCGCCGCGTCTAGGCAAGGACCGTAGCTTGAGTTAGGATGCTTGGTCGTCGGCGAGCCGGATTTCGAGCCCGTCGTGGGAACGGGCGTCGTTCCAGCGTGACCTTGGTTTTTATGCGACACCTCGTGTGCGAAGGATAGTCTCATGGCCGGTAAACCTCTCAATCGAATGGACCTGAGGCGTCAGCGCGAGGCTGCCGAGCCGCTCGATCCGATGGAAGACGAGGCGGAAGAGATCGTCGCCGACGCGGACGAAGAGGAAGCGGTCCCGGGACGCAAGCCCAAGAAAAAGCCCAAGGCCGCGGCCAAGCCGAAGGTCGCGAAGGTCAAGGCCAAGGCGAAGCCCAAGACGCCTCGGGCCCCGAAGCAGGCGGCTCGCCAGCGAATCGTCTGGGTGGTCTTGAACGACGCCTTCAAGCCGATCGCGACGTTTGAATATAATCAAAAGGAAGCGGCCGACGCCCGCGCGGCCGAGTTGACGGCCAAGGGGAAGGGGACGCATTTCGTCCAGCGAAGCAAGGAAGCGCTCGCGGACGACGCGCCTGGAATTGGGGCCTTGATGCCCCGAATCGCGTCCGCCCCGGCCAAGTCTTCCCGAGCCAAGGCCGCCGTGGCCCCAGTGATCGCTCCCGTCGTCGATGAAGAAGAAGAAATCCACGACGACGAAGAGGACGAAGTCGAAGTCGAGGAAGAAGAGGCCGACGACGAGGAGTGATCGCCGGCGCGGACCTTTCGCTCTCGCCCATCCGCTCGTCGTTGGCCCAAGCTCCGCGCACGGCTCTCTCGCTCGGGACCCGCGATCGATGCTCGTTCGGGTTTTCCCGGAATATCCCGGCCTGCAATCATGGACCTCGACGGCGGGGAGCCTCGTGCGGCGAAGGATCTGTCTCGTGGCGATGATGTCGCGCATCCTTGGATCGGGCACGCCGGTGATTCGGGAGCAAGAGTCTCGTGGGCCGACGGCTCGTCCAATGATCCTTGTCCATGAGAAGCTCCGATTCGACCCCGAGGGTAAGGACGCGACCGTAAATACCGAGCTCGCGTCCTATTTCCATCCCGTCATTGGCCCCTACGATTCCGCCGATCACGACGTCCTTGAGTATTACGTCATGTTGACGCGGATCGCTGGGCTCGGCGGAGTGGCCGTCGATTGGTAGGTGATCGAGGACGAAAACGTCTCGATTCACCGACAACCCCGCTCCCTATCGAGGAGATCCGACGGCGAAAGCTGTAGTACCTGGTTTTTCGAACGAGCCCGCGATCGACGGTAATTCAAGAAGCACGCTGGCGTGAGAACCCCCGCCTCCTTTCCTGGATTCCGCGACGGGATCGGGAAGCGGGGGCCAGCCGTCGCAGGGCCGCCTTGATGAGCGAACTGGCGAGACCTTCCGCTCGACGCCCACCTAGACAGTAGCGTCGGAGTGTCCGCTCGTGCGGGTGACGACGCGGAATGAGTTGGCGAGGGAGCCTACGTCGAGCCCGCGATCGGGTATGGCAATCGCTGTTCCGAGGCGATTGAAAGGAACGAGCCCCGTCCAATCCCGCCTCGACACCACAGCCGTGGAGACGCCGACCGGTTAGCGGGGGATATCACCGAAATGGGCGCACGAGGATTCGAACCTCGGACCTCACCCTTATCAGGGGTGCGCTCTAGCCAACTGAGCTATGCGCCCGTCGTCTGGACGGGCTCTTGATTATAAATTATCGGGCGAGCCAGTCAATCGTCTGGTGGAGCAATTCCCGCGGATCTCATCGACCCGGGCCGGTCGAGATGACTCCACGTGGGGGCAGATTGCTGAGTGCGAACGAGACTTTCTCGTCGATCCGGCCCCGAGCGTCGGCGTAGAGCATTCGTTCGATTTCCTCGGATCGCTCAGGGTTGGCGGCGGCTCGGCTTGAAAGAAGCGCGGGCAGATTGGGGAGTGGGACCTGGGTCCGAGCCGTGGGCATCGTCCGCCAGATTCGCGTCCTGTCGGCGGCGAACTCAAGATCGAGATCGACCTCGATCCGGGACAGACGATTCTGAGAG